>CAYZGY010000492.1:936-6330 GCA_964478085.1 uncultured Planctomycetia bacterium | reverse complement strand
CAGGTGCAGGTGAACGTCAAGGCGGGGATGACCTTCGCCGCGGCGCTTCGCTCGATCCTGCGTCAGGATCCGGACACGGTGCTCCTCGGAGAGATTCGAGACCAGGAGACGGTCGAGATCGCGGTCAAGGCCGCTCTCACCGGTCACTTGGTCTTCTCGACCCTTCACACGAACGATGCACCTTCGACGATCACTCGTATGATCGACATGGGCGTCGATCCGTTCCTCGTCGCGTCCGCCGTCGCGGTCGTGTGTGCGCAGCGTCTCGCGCGAAAGCTCTGCGACGACTGCAAGAGGCCGATGGAGATCGTCCCACCGAAGGATTCGCTCCTTCGCATGGGCTTCACCGAGGAGCAGGCGGAGAGCGCCGAGCTCTACGATCCGGTCGGATGCACGCGCTGCGCGCAGGGCTACAAGGGACGTTTCGCGATTCTCGAGACGATGCCGGTCACGACCGAGCTGCAGCGAATCATCATCAACGGTGGTTCGGCGCTCGACATCAAGGCGGGCGCGCTCGAGCAAGAGATGATCACTCTCAGAAAGTGCGGAATTCTGAACGCGCTGAGAGGCAGAACCACGATCGAGGAGCTTCTCCGCGTGACGATCGAGGATTGACGGGCAGGCTTGGCTGAGCTGAACGAGAACAAAGAACGATCGGGGGTTGTGGGGGCGAGGCGTACTGCCTTCGAAAACCTTCGCGTACAAAGCAAAGAAGACGGCTGGTGGAATCGCCAGCGGAACGATCTCGGCCGAGTCCGAGTCGGATGCGGTAGGGGAACTCCGGCGCCAGGGGATGACCGTCATCTCGATGTCGCAGAAGCGCGGCGGAGGGAAGAGTGACGACGGCAAGCCCGGCTTCTTCTCGCTGCAGGTCGGTGGCGGTGCCGTCACGGCCGATCGCGCGAAGGTCAAGGACGCCGAGATGGTCGTGTTCACACGCCAGCTCGCGACCATGATCAGCTCGGGTATTCCGCTTGTCGAGTCCATCGAGATTCTCGCGGAGCAGACTACGAACCTCGGCTTCCGCGCGGTCCTCGAGCAGGTTTCGGCGGACGTTCGTGCGGGTAAGGACATGTCGAATGCTCTCGCACAGCATCCGAGGCTCTTCCCCGACATCTACATCAACATGATCCGCGCCGGTGAGGCGTCCGGTCAGCTCGATGTCGTTCTCGATCGTCTCGCCGAGTATCAGGAAGCGTCGGCCGCTCTCAAGAGCGAGATCAAGTCGGCGATGACCTACCCGGTCGTGTCGTTGGTCCTCGTCCTGGGAATCACGTTCTTCCTGCTGATCTTCATCATTCCGAAGTTCCAGGACATGTTCAACTCGATGAACGTCGAGCTGCCGGGAGTCACGCGCTTCCTGCTCGCGCTCAGTCAGTGGCTCAAAGAGAACATGGTGTACTGGCGCTCCGCGCTCGTGGGGTCCATCTTCGGAATCATCGCGTACTTCAAGTCTCCGAGCGGCATGTACGTGAGGGATTGGATCATCCTCAACATGCCGATCTTCGGGCCGCTGTTCCGGAAAGTCGCGATCTCGCGTTTCGCCCGTACGTTCTCGACGCTGATCCAGTCCGGTGTTCCGATTCTCGGATCGCTCGAGATCGTTTCGCAGACTTGCGGAAACCAGCTGGTCTCTCGCGCGATCGGCAAGGCGAGCGAAAGCGTCCGCCAGGGTGAGACGCTCGGTGAGCCGCTCTCGCGTAGCGGCGTGTTCCCGCCGATGGTTACGAAGATGATCACGATCGGTGAAAAGACCGGAGCGCTCGAGAGCCTTCTCGAGAAGATCGCCGACTTCTACGACCAGCAGGTCAAGACGACCGTCGAGGGACTCACGTCCCTTATCGAACCTTTGATGATCGCCGTCATGGGTTTTCTGGTTGGTGGTATGGTCATGGCTATCTTCCTGCCGATCTTCAAGATGGTCGGAAGCATGGGTGGTTGATCCTCTCCCACGACCAAAAGGGGTGAGATAGAACGACCGTTCCGGCGCCCGTGGCCTCTCGTTCGAATAGACGAGAAGCCACGGGTGCGTCTTTCGTTGTTGGGGAATTCACCGTGACGATGTCGTCCAGCCGATCGCGGCGCATGAAGCAGTACGTCTTTCTCAGGCTGCTTCTCGTGGTCGTCGGTTTCTTTCTCGTAACGTTTTACGAGGCCTTTCTGCAACCGGAGAGTCGCGAGTCGACGACCGCGTACCTCTTCTCGATTCTGACGGCCTACGGCTTCGTCGGAATCGCTTCGCTGCTGACGTTCGAGCACTGGGCCGATAGCCACGAAGTTTGCCGTGTTCAGGTTCTCGTCGATTTCGGGCTGCTCGCGCTTCTCGTCTGGTCGACGGGAGGAGTCGTCAGCTTCTTCGTTCCGCTTCTCTTTGTTACGTTTGTCTCGGCGACCGCTCTGGTCAGCTCGCGGGGGGCTCTGCTGCTCGCGAGTGTGACGACGCTGTTCCTCGTCGGGAACACGTTTCTCTACGCGGCCGAATTCACGCCGCCTTGGGGGGGAGACACCGGTGAGCTCGACTCGTCGACCATGGCGTACCTCGTGATGAGCGTCCTCGCGCTCTACGGGCTCTCCGTGCTCGGCTCGCGTTACTCGTCGGGATTGCGAGTCGTCGAGCATTTGCAGCTCGAGGTTATCGAGAACATGGCCGAGGGCGTGCTCGTCACCGATCGCGAGAATCGCGTCAAGCTCGCGAACGAGGGGCTTCGCGAGCTTCTGGAGCTCAGCGCGCCGGCGGAATCGTTTCGCGAACGGAATCTCGCCGAGCTGATCAAGGCGAGCTCTGCCCTGACTCGCGACGCAGGGGCCGCAAACCGGCTCGTCGAGGCGGTTCTGTCCGAATCGAGAATCGAGCTCGGATTCACGGGGGTGCACGCGAACGGGAAGCCTCGCCCGATCGAGGCGACCGTGAGCGTCATCGTCGGGGACGACGGAGCCCCTCGTTATCGTGCGGTCCTCTTCGTCGACCGAACGCTTCAGCGAGAGGTCGAAGAGAAGGAGAGGCGAATCGACAAGCTCGAGGATCTGCGCGAGCTGGCGATGGGACTTGCCCACGAGATTCGCAATCCGCTCGCTTCGATTCGTGGCTGCGTGCAGGAGCTCGCTCGTCTCTCGCAGAAGGGCGGCGCTCACGCGCGACTTTCCGAAATCGTCCAGCGAGAGTCCGACCGGCTCGACCGCATCGTCGAGAACTTCCAGCAGTTCGCTCGGTCGACGCCTCAGTCCTTCGACTGCGTCGATTTTGTCGAGGCGGTCGATCGAGCGGTCGTTCTTCTCGAGAATCGGTCGGACCTCGAGTCACGGATTCTCTCGTGGGAACGACCGTCGGAAGACATTCCGGTAATGGCCGACGCCGAGCGGCTGATGCAGGTTCTGCTCAATCTCGGCATCAACGCGATTCAGGCGACCGATCCGACCTCTGGGCGGATCGACTTTGCGGTGCTTCTCCGGCCCGAGAACACCGGCACGAACGAGCCGAGAACCGTCGAATTGTTGGTTTCCGACAACGGAAACGGGATCCCTGATGCCGATCAAAAAGACGTATTCCAGCCCTTTGTCACGACGAAGAAGGGCGGGAGTGGTCTTGGGCTGAGCATCGTCGAGAAGATCGTCCAAGAGCACGGCGGGCAGATCGAAGTGGGAACGAGCGATCTCGGAGGCGCGTGTTTCACCGTGCGTCTCGAGGTCGATGAGGAAGTCCTGGAAGACGAGCCTGAAGTCGAGATGGCGGAGATCGTCGGGACGTAGAGAACGCAGGAATGACGGACTACAACGAGGAACGGCCGCGCACGATCATGGTCTCGGACGACGAGGAGGGTCTCCGAGAGCTTCTGACGATCGTGCTCGAGGGCGAAGGTTATCGGGTGATCGCGGCGGAGTGTGGTCGCGAGGCGCTCGACACGTTTCGTGCGAACAAGCACGATCTCGACCTCATCGTTCAAGATCTCAAGATGCCCGAGATCGACGGCGTTCGACTGCTCGGACACTACCAGCAAGAGGCTCCTGGCCTTCCCGTGATCGTGATCACGGCCTTCTCGACTTGGGACAACGCGGTCGAGGCGATGCGTCTCGGCGCCTACGACTACATCAAGAAGCCGTTCGACACCGACTCGATCCGACAGGTCGTCAATCGTGCCGTCGAGCGCAAGAAGTTCCTCGAGAGTTGCCCGGACGAGCTGCGCGAGGAGATCGCGTCTCGCCCGGAGATGATCGGAAATCACGAGTCGATTCAGAGCGTCATGCAGATGGTGCTCAGGATCGCCCCGACCGACAGCACGGTCCTCATCCATGGAGAGAGCGGAACGGGAAAGGAGCTCGTCGCGCGAGCCGTCCACTACCGCTCGCTTCGCAAGGGGGCGCCGTTCGTCTCGGTCAACTGCAGCGCGTTCACGGAGACGCTGCTCGAGAGCGAGCTCTTCGGATACAAGAAGGGAGCGTTCACGGGGGCCTTCGCGGATACCGAGGGTGTCTTCCAGGCGGCCGACGGAGGGACGCTCTTCCTCGACGAGGTCGCTGACATGAGCCTGACGACTCAGGTCAAGATGCTCCGCGTCCTCGAGGAGCGGAAGGTCTCGCCCGTCGGCAGCACGACGAACTCCCCGGTCGATGTCCGCATCATCGCGGCGTCGAACAAAGACATGCTCGAAGAGGTGAGCGAGAAGCGTTTCCGCGAAGATCTCTTCTACCGCCTCAACGTGATCCCGCTCTCACTCCCGCCGCTCCGAGAGCGCAAGGACGACATCCCGCTTCTCTCCGGGTACTTCCTCGCGAAGTACGCCGCGCGCATGGGAAAGCGAGTTACCGGTATCTCGGCGGGCGCTCGAGAGATGCTCCGTCATTACGACTGGCCCGGAAACGTCCGCGAGCTCGAGAACGTCATTCAGCGTCACGTGGCGCTTTGCGAAGGCGCGACCGTCGAGCAAATCCAGCTCGTCAGCCAAAAAGCCCCCAAGGCCGAAGAAGAAAGAGCCGAATCTTCGGAAGTAGTCATGATTCCGGATCACGGGGTCGATCTCGAGGAGCGTCTCGCCGATTACGAACGGTCGTATCTACGGGAGGCTCTGCGCATTACCGACGGCAACCTGACCAACGCAGCCAAGCTGCTCGGAATGAGTTACCGGTCGATGCGCTATCGAGTGAAGAAGCTTCGCGTGCGAGAAGAAGAACTCGTATGAAGATCCTCTTTCTGAATCCTCCGTACCTCGAGAACTTCTCGCGAACGCAGCGAAGTCCTCAGGTCACGAAGAGCGGTACGTTCTACTATCCGATCTGGCTCGCTTACGCGACCGCGACGTCGACGCAGGCCGGACACGACACTCGTTTGGTCGATGCGCCGGCCGATCGGCGCTCGCTCGAATGGTGCCTCGAGTTCGCCGAGCGCTTCGAGCCCGATCT
>CAYZGY010000492.1:0-926 GCA_964478085.1 uncultured Planctomycetia bacterium | reverse complement strand
GGACACGTCGACGCCGAGTATCGACAACGACGCGAACGTCGCGAAGCTCATCGGAGAGAAGCTGCCGAACGCGATTCTCTGTCTCTGCGGTCCCCACGTCAGCGCGACGACTCACGAGACGCTGCGCACGTATCCGTGGATTCACTTCACGACGGTCGAAGAGTACGACTACACGATTCGCGACGTCGCGAGCTCGCTCGCGGAAGGCTCCGGCGACTCGTGGAAGAATGTCGCGGGTCTCGCGTACATCGAGAACGACGAGGTGAAGATCAATCCGCGCCAAGAGTGGATTCAGGACCTCGATATGATTCCGTTCGTCAGCGAGACGTACAGCAAGCACCTCAATCACCACAACTACTTCTACTCGATCACGCAGTGGCCGGTCGTCACGATCATCAGTGGTCGCGGATGTCCGTACAAGTGCAACTACTGCATGTATCCGCAGACGCTGCACGGCCACCAGTACCGAACGCGCAGCCCGGAGAACGTCGCCGAGGAGATGGCGTTCATCGAGAAGGAGTTTCCCGACGCGAAGGAGATCTTCATCGAGGACGACACTCTGACGCTTCACCGCAAGCGCGTCGTCGCTCTCTGTGAGGAGATCATCAAGCGCAAGCTCAAGATCAACTGGACGTGCAACGCGCGCGCCGACGTCGATCTCGACACGCTCAAGATCATGAAGGCCGCGAATTGCCGGCTGCTCTGTGTCGGCATCGAGAGCGGCGATCAGAAGGTGCTCGACGAGGTCGGCAAGGGGATTCAGCTCCCGCAGGTCCGTCAGTTCTTCAAGGACGTCAAGAAGGCCGACGTCATGGTTCACGGCTGCTTCATGGCCGGCAACCGTGGTGAGACGCGTGAGACGCTCGAGAAGACGCTCGCGCTCGCGAAGGAGCAGCCCTTCGACGTCGCGCTGGTGGACATCAAGC
>CAYZGY010000491.1:0-6346 GCA_964478085.1 uncultured Planctomycetia bacterium | reverse complement strand
GTGTGTGCCACCGGCGCCGGTGACGTCGCGCCATCCTCGCAGAGAACCGCCCCACGCTTTCAAGTCGTCCGCCCCACCATGCGTGGAGTAGACCGTCCCGTCGCGACCGAACAGATAGACACCTGTCTGATTCTCATAGGGGCGAGGTAACTCCTCGACTGCGAGCTCGCGTTTCGCGTCCGTCGGTCGAATGAAAAACTGGATCGCGTGCCGGTCGGCCCGATAGAGAGTGTTGTAAGCGCTTTGAAAACCGGCCCCGACGACGAGCGAGCCGTCGTCGCTGACCGCTTCGAACAGCGAACCGAAGCTCTGCCCGTTGTCGCGACCGAGGTCGAACGTGACCGTGATCTTGGTCTTTGCAGAGCAAGAAACGGACGCGAGCGAGGTGAGAATCAGGGCGATGAGCGGCGTTGTGTTCATGGTCGAGTTGAACCTGCCCCATTCTCGCCCCGTCGGAGCCCGAAAGTCGACCGAAGCTCCTCGAAGTCGCGTCTATATCCGCCGGATAACTGGGTCGAGAAATCTCAGCTCATCATCGGCGTGACTCTCGGAATGTCCGGAGGGGCGCTTTCCCATCTCGCTGATAACCGGCGACCGGCGCGGTCAAGCGTCGCTTGGGCCCGCACCCGGACGGTCACCCTGCTGGATCAACACGGCGGCGTTTTCGGCCGTCGCGCCCCCACTCGGACGGGTGAGGATTTTGGCTGGGTGTCGCGCAAGTACAGCTGGTACGCCAGGGACGCAGCCTTCAAGACCTCAGGACCGTGGTCGGGGAGAGTCTGGTAGCAGTGGCAGTTCGTGTACGACAACAAGCCGGCCCACGGGAAGATCGATGCTGCAGCGGCCGCTCGAGGCGGGCGAGGGCTCGAGATGTACTCGAATCTCGACTCCTGGGAAGTCCTGGGGGAATGGGGAATGGGGAATGGGGAATGGCCTGCCATGAGCTCGAGAACTACTTTGACGTACCGATTGGCAGGAACCAGGCGCGGGTCTCGCCGTAGCATCTGAATCAGGCGCGCCGCCTCGACCATGAAGCCCGACGTACCTGCCACCCGACGTATGCGCCGACGGTACAGGTCACGCGAGGACTTCCGGGATGACCGCGCCCGTCTCCACGATCGGCAGTGGGCGGCCGAGGCGATCCGGAATCATCCGCTCGGGATCGACGCCCATGAGGTGGTAGATCGTCTTGAGCACGTCCTTCGGCGTGATCGGCCGTTCGGAGACGTCCGTCCCCTGCCGATTGCTCGCTCCCACTACCATCCCTTCCCTGACCCCGGCGCCCGCCATCAGGTTGCAGTAGTTCTTCGACCAGTGGTTGCGGCCGTCGGACGCGTTGTTGCGTATTTCCGCTTTCGGCGTTCGTCCGTGCTCCGTCATCACCAAGACGAGGGTCTCATCGAGCATTCCGCGATCTTCGAGGTCGTCGAGCAGTGCGTCGAAAGTCTGATCGAAGCCCGGGCAGAGCTCGTTGCGAATGCGCTTGGTCAGCTTTTCGTGCGTATCCCACGCACCGCAGGAAGGACCGAACTCGTCCCAGAAGACCGACACGACCCGCGAACCGGCTTCGATCATGCGGCGAGCCATCAGCGTCGACTGCCCGAAGAGGTGGAAGCCGTACTTCTCGCGGAGCGCTGACGGCTCCTTCCCGAGATCGAGCGCTTCGCGCATATCGGCGCTGTCGACGAGCGCGAGCGCCATCTCGCGAAACCGACTCAGCGTGCGGCCCGCTTCGCTGTTCGACAGATGCCTGCGGTGCGAGTCGAACTCGTCGAGGAGCGACTGCCGCGAGTGCAGGCGGTCGAGCGTCATGCCCGCGGGAAGGTCCGTAGACGCGAAACGAAAGCGGCCGTCCGCATCGATGCCGCCGAACGGATCCTTGGGGCGGAAGGTGTCGGGAGCGGTGGACGCGCCCTCGAACTCGAGCGCCGTCGGACTGAAGGTCGGGTCCAGAAAACCCGACATGAGACCTGCGCGCTTGTGCGGAGCGGAGCGGGAGCTCTGCACCCACGGCAGATGGACCGAGCGGGGGATGGCCGGTGGGACGGTCGGGCTCTCCTTGCGTTCCAAGTACTCGAGCACGGAGCCGAAGTACGGCCAGTGCCGCTTATCGTTACGGTTGAGCTCCATGGGGATGTCGACGTGCGCGCGACCCGTTACAGCGTAGGCGACGCCATGGATCGGATACGGATGCGACATGGAGCGGATCAACGAAACCTTGTCGAGCTTCTTCGCGGTGCGCGGCAAGCACTCGGAGATCGGGACACCGGGGATTGCGCTCGAGATCGAGCCGAACGGCCCGCGGACCTCACGAGACGCTTCGGGCTTCGGATCGAACGTGTCGAGCTGGCTCGCGCCACCGTAGAGGAAGAGCACGATGCAGTTCTTGGCCTTGCCGAAGCTGCTGCTGTGCGGGGCCGACGGTGACGCCTCGGCTCGACGGTGGAATGCCGACGTCGCCGCCAAGCCGAGCAGAGACGAGCCGCCAATCTCGAGGAGATCGCGGCGGGTCATCCCGCTGCACATGTGTTTCGGTGAGCCCAGGATTCGTAGCATGAGTCCGTTCTTCAGTTGGTTGAGGTCCGGCTCCGTCGTCGCTGTGCTGAGGACGATGCCGATTGTACCTAACTCTGAAATCCCGGTGGAAGTAGGGTCTTCGAGAAAAGCGAGTGCCCCCCGATCGCCCTTGCGGCAGGCTACAATCCTTCGTCACTCCGAGGTTGGCAAGCCGGTCGACTTGCCTGATGAAGGTGAGTCCGAATCGATGACGAAACGCGTTCGATGCTGTGTAGGAATCTTACTTGGAATCTCCGCCGCGACGGCGACGAGTTCCGCTGGAGAGTCGACGAAGCCGACCGACCCGAAGCAGGTTTTCTTCGAGACCGAGAGGGTGCACCAGATTCATCTCGAGTTGAGCGCCGCTGAGTGGCGCTGAGTGGCGCTGAGCGCCGCGCGATGAAGCCGACTGATCCCCGTCGCTGATCCGAAGAGGATGACGAAGGTTCGAAACGGAAGCTGCACCTCGGTCGATATCCGTGGTCCATCGTGACCGCGACGATCGACGGAAAAACGTATAGAGGCGTCGGTCTTCGCTACAAAGGCAACGCGAGTTGCGCACTTACCCGCGGACGACTCAAACGTAACCTGAAGCTCAAGCTCGACCGGACGAATGGCCGGCAGCGCCACGCGGGCATCCGCACGTTCAATCTCGACTCCGGCGGACTGGATCCGTCGAAGTTGCGCGACGCGCTTTCCTACGGGCTCTTTCGTGCGGAGGGGATTCCCGCACCGCGAACCACCTTCGCCGAAGTGACGCTTACGGTCACGGGCGAACATGATCGCGAACGACTCGGCCTCTACACGCTCGTCGAGCAAGTCGACAAATCGTTCCTCAAGAGTCATTTCGGCAGAAAGAAGGGTCTCCTGCTCGAGCCACAGGGGATCCACAGTGTCGATTACCTCGGCGAAGATTGGGACGCATACGCGCCAAAAACCGCCCTGACGACGAGCCACTCGTCAGCCAAGCGAAGCGTCTGATCGATTTTGCGCGTCTCGTGAACGAGAGCGAAGACCCATCGTTTGACGTTCTTTCCTTGGGATCTCGACATCTCTTTCGCGGGCTGGCCACTCGGAGGCGACGCTGAGGATCAGAGAAGCCGAGCGTCTTTCACCCGCATTCGGGTGAGCATCGATTGATCGATCGCGTGCTCGCGATGGGAGGGATGCAGAAGCTCTACCGAGATATCGTGCGAGAGCTCACCGCCGGGACCTTTTCGAAGACGAAGCTACTCGAACGGCTCGAGACTCTGGAGCACACGATCACCGGGCCGCTCGATCGAGAGCGCGCGGCGACGACGGCACGCGGAGACCCGGACTACCGCTCACCTCGCCCAGGCTTCCATCCTCCGAAGCTGCGAGACTTCGTCGACGCGCGGCACGCATCCATCGAGCGACAGTTCGCGGGAGAGTCGGACGGCTATCGGTACCAGGGCGACATGCGGCTCCGTCATCACGGACAGCTCATCGGTCGTACGCAGACCGCGGGACTCTTCGCGGCAGCTGATTCAGATGGAGACGGAATCGCGACGAAGAAGGACCTCACCGCGACGTTCGCGAAGTGGTTCGAGGCTTGGGATTGCGAGGGACGTGGCAAGTTGCCCGGACGCTACGTGGCTCGAGGGCTGCGCGGAGTGATCCGGCGCCGACGGTCGTGACGACCAAGAACTCGACCCTACCAGCCTCCAAAAACGAGCTCGAGCGTAGCGTCGAGCCGGTTCCTCGGAGTCTACGCGGAGATCGATCCACGCGGCGCATCGCCGTGTCGTGACGTCACCTCGACATCCGCCGACCTTCAGCAGCAGAATCGCCCTCAGCGTGCTCAGCGTGCTCAGCGTCCAGTTCATGCGCATCGTTGAGCCGCACCGGCATGAAAACTCAACCGCGAAACCACGCGCGAAGGCTCCGCCCAGCATGTCTCCCGGCATGGACAAGAAGCAGGCGATCACGTACCTTGCATCGATCGACCCGTCTCCAAAGACATCGGAGACCGAGATGATCCCGCCGCCCGGTGCTCGGCGGTCTGTCACCAGCATCAGCTCTTCGTCCTGACCTACGACCTCAGGAGCAGTCGCCATGACAAGACGAGCCGCGCTGACGGCGATCCTCGCCTTAAGCTGGATCGACGCGACGTCAGCGGACGACCTCTCCTGGCTGGATGCCTACAACATCGTCTGGACCAGCCAGAGCAAGAACTCCGGCGAGTCCATGCCCGTTAGCGGCGGTGATATCGGCCTGAACGTATGGGTGGAGAACAGCGAGCTGATGTTCTACATCGGCCGGGCCGGCTGCCGTGACGAGAACGGATCCCTGCTGAAGCCGGGGCGAGTGAGAGTCAAGATCAGTCCCGATCCCTTCTCTGCGGGATTCCGGCAGGAGCTGAAGCTCGAGGAGGGGTTCGTGGAACTCTCGGGCAAGGGCGAGACCGGCGGGAAGATCAAGGTTTGGGTCGAGGTCCACCGGCCCATCATCCACGTGGAAGCGACCACGGACCAGCCTGTGTCCATCGTCTCGACCTTCGAAAGCTGGCGCACGAAGGATCGGGTTCTACCGAATCGCGGTGGAAAGATGGGCGCCAGAAGCATGTGCATGATCACCTTCGATGCGTACCCGGGAGAGATCACGCTTCGCAAGGATACGGTGGAGCTCGACGATCGCTCCGTCTTGTTCCACCACCGCATTCCGGACAGGTCCTTCCTGTTCGACTTCACGGTGAAGCAACAGAAGCTCGAGGCTGCCGCGGACGAGCTTTGGAACCCTCTCGAGAACCTCACCTGGGGGGCCTGATGACCGGCGACGGCTTTTCCCCGGCCGGCCAATCCTCCGGTACTTATGCATCGACAGATTTCAAGGGCTGGACCATCAAGTCCGACAAGCCCGCTCGTCGGCACCATCTGAAGTTGGTCCTGCACACGGACCAGAGCAAGACGCTGGATGAGTGGAAGCGAGGCCTTCGGAAGCTCGTCCACGAGGAACGGAGCACCGGGGCCTGGGAAAAGAACCTGGCCTGGTGGCGACAGTTCTGGAACAGAAGCTTCATCGTGGTGAACCCCGGTGCGAACGAGAAAGATGCCGGTTGGAGGGTGGCCCGGAACTACAACCTGTTTCGCTACATGCTGGCCAGCAACGTGCACGGCCGCGAACCGACCGTCTTCAACGGCGGCGTCTTCACCTTCGACCCGAAGTACGTAAACGGTCAAGCATACACGCCCGACTACCGACAATGGGGAGCCAGCTACCACGCTCAGAACCAGCGGCTGGTCTACTGGCCGATGTTGAAGTCCGGTGACTTCGACATGATGCTTCCGGTGTTCGAGACCTACCGCAGGGGGCTGGCCAACGCGAGGGCGCGAGTGCGACTACACTGGGGACATGCAGGGTGCTGCTTCACGGAAGCGCCGGGTCCCCTGATGTTACCCGGACCAGCGACGTACGGCTTTCACGAGGGCGGCCCCAGGGGCCGTCCCGAGAAACTGGAACCGGGCGTGCAGGTGAACACCGCGTTCAACTTCATCTATCAGAGCCAGCTCGAATTCGCGTGGATGATGCTGCAGCACCATCGCTTCTCGGGACGGAGCCTCGAACCCTGTCTGCCCATGATCAAGCAGTCCGTCGTCTTCTACGACGAGCACTATCAGCACCGGCGCAGGCGCCGGAACGAGCCGCCTCTTTCCGCTGACGGGAAGCTGGTCATCAGCCCCTCCAACGCACTGGAAGGAACTCCCGGTGTGACGAATCCGGCCGAGGCGGTGGCCGGCCTGAGACGGGTGCTCGAGGAGCTCGGCGCGCT
>CAYZGY010000490.1:0-6348 GCA_964478085.1 uncultured Planctomycetia bacterium | reverse complement strand
GGGGAATGCCGACGATGCGACGCAGAGTGCGCTTCAGTATGGGGTGATGGAATCGGGCGTGGTCGTGCGTTCGCTCGAACGCGCGACCGGATTTGTCGAGGACGCGAAGTCGACGCTCCGCTCCTTCCCCGCGCAAGGCGAGGGGTTTTCGGACGCGGCGAAGGAGAGCCTCGAGCTGGCGGCGAATTACGTGCTGCAGCGGCAGCGTTGATTCGAGGACGCGCTCGTTTTCGTGCTGCCCGGCGTCAGTCGTCCGCCCGCGCCCACGTCCCGCTCTTGCCCCCGCGCTTTTCGATGAGCTCGACGCGTTCGATGCTCATACCGCGATCCGCCGCCTTGCACATGTCGTAAACCGTCAAGGCAGCGACCGACGCGGCGGTGAGCGCTTCCATCTCGACGCCGGTCTTCCCACTGAGCGACGCCGACGTCGTGATCTCGAGAATCGCCTCGTCGCCGTCGTCCTCGCGCCACGCGAACTCGATGTCGACGTGGTCGAGGCCGAGGGGGTGGCAGAGGGGGATCAGCTCGCCCGTCTTCTTCGCGGCTTGGATTCCCGCGATGCGGGCGGTGGCGAGGACGGCGCCTTTTTTCGTCTGGCCGGAGATGATCGCATCGCGGGTCGATTCGTTCATGCGCACGAGCGCGCGCGCGCGGGCGAGGCGTGAGGTGACGGGCTTCTGGCCGACATCGACCATGCGCGCTTCGCCGTCTTCCGAGATGTGAGAAAACTGGTTCTCGCTCACGCCGCTTCTCGTGGTCTTACGATTGCTTCGTGAAGATCTCCCGCGCACACACGAGCGTGTTGCGCGCGAGCATCGATACCGTGATCGGCCCGACGCCACCGGGCACCGGCGTGATCCAGCTCGCTTTCTTCGCGGTCTCGTCGTAGACGACATCGCCGACGATGCCATTCTCCGTCCGATTGATCCCGACGTCGACGACGATCGCTCCTTCGGCGACCATGTCGGCGCCGATGAGTCCCGCCTTGCCGACCGCGACGACGAGGATGTCCGCGGCGCGCGCGTGACTCGCGAGGTCGCGCGTCGCGATATGACACGTCGTGATCGTCGCGAGCTCCCGCAGGAGGCAGAGGCCGACGGGCTTGCCGACGATATCGCTGTGGCCGACGATGCAGACGTTCTTCCCTTCGATCTCGACGCCCGTCGAGTCGATCGCCTCGAGGACGGCGAGCGCGGTGCACGGTCCGACCGCGTGGCGGTCGTAGATCAGACGACCGAGGTTCGCGGGGTTGACGCCCTCGACGTCCTTCTCGGCGGTGATATGCTCCTGAACGACGTGCGGCTCGATCCCCTCGGGGAGCGGCATCGAGAGGATGATCCCCGTCACCATCGGGTTCGAGTTGAGGAAGTCGAGGTGGACGAGCAGCCCTTCCGTCGTCGTCTTCGCGTCGAGGTGGAGGTGCGTGTACTGGATGCCGAGATCGGAGAAGCGCTTCCTCTGCCGGCGGACGTAGACTTCCGTGGCCTCGTTGTCGCCGACCTGAATCGCGACGAGGTGCGGAACCTGGTCGCGCGCGGCGAGCTCGGCGACGCCCTTCTCGACCTCGTCGTAGATCCGCGCGGCGATAGCGTTTCCGTCGATGACCTGTGCTGTCACAGAAGAACTCCCTTCGGGGTAAAGGGACGAGTATACCGCGATCGGGGCCGGAACGCAGGGGACCAGATCGGCGCGCTTGACGCCCCTGGCCACCGAACTACAATCTCTCGTACCTTCCTTTCCCTGGAAGCTCTGGAGCTTGAAGAGAAACCGGTGGTGGAGTCGGTCGGGCCCGTTCATGCCAAAAATCCAGCGTTTACCCCCCGAGGTTGTCAATCGCATCGCTGCGGGTGAGGTGATCGAGCGGCCCGCGAGTATCGTCAAGGAGCTCCTCGAGAACGCGATCGACGCCGGCGCGACCGAGATTCTCGTCGATGTCGAGGAGGGGGGGACGAAACGCATCACCGTTCGAGACAACGGCTGCGGGATGTCGTCCGAGGATCTCTCGCTCGCATTCGAGAGCCACGCGACGAGCAAGATTCGTCCCGACGACTTCGAGAGCAGCCTCTTCGGGATCGAGACGCTCGGATTTCGCGGTGAGGCGCTCCCGAGTATCGCTTCGGTCGCCGACGTCGAGGTCGTGTCGAAGACGGCCGATGCGGAGTGCGCGTATCGATTGAAGCTCCACGGCGGAAGGGCGCCCGAGGGTGACGACAAGGCGGAGCCCGAGCCGACCGCGGGCGAAGATGGAACGGTCGTCGAGGTGCGCGAGCTATTCTTCAACGTTCCCGCGCGCCGCAAGTTCCTGCGCTCGGCGAGCGCGGAGCTCTCGCGCATCGTGCAGCAGGTGACGCGCGTCGCTCTGGCGCATCCCGACATTCGCTTTCTCGTCACGCACGGCGGTCGACGATCGCTCGACCTGCCCGCCGTCGACTCGCTCCAAGCGCGACTGCTCGCGGTCGTCGGCAAGGAGAAGGCGCGCGATCTTCTCGAGGTCGACCAGCCCGTGACGGAGCACTCGCCCGGGCTTCACGGCTTCGTCTCGTCGCCGAAGCTTCGTCGCGGTGACTCGCGACTGCAGAACTTCTTCGTCAACGGACGTTGGGTCAAGGACCGCCTGCTGACGGCTGCGTTGCGCGGCGCGTACCAAGGCTTCTTGATTCCGGGTAACCATCCCGTCGCGTATCTCTTCCTCGAGTTCCCGACCGACGCGGTCGACGTCAACGTGCACCCGCAGAAGTCGGAAGTGCGCTTTCGCGATCCGGGGATGCTCTACCCGCTGATCTACAACGGCGTGAAGCGAACGCTCGAGTTTCAGCGTGCGGAGGAAGGCGCCGAGGGACTCGTCGGCAGGCCGGAGGAGTCGTCACGTGACGAGACGGATTCGCCCGCTCGTTTCAATGCTCCGACCGAGGGCGATACGGGGACGGCGACGCGAGATCACATCCGACAGGCCGCGCTCGATTTTCTCGAGACTCCCGCGGAGTCCTCGGGGCGAAGTGCTGCGAACGTGACAACCGCGCGACCCGTGTTTCGCGCGAAGCCGTCGGGTCCTCGTCGCGAGGTCGCTGCGGCACTGACGGAAACCGAGGTCGAGACACAGATCGATGCGGTGCCGGAAACGGACGCGGAGGCGCCGATCGACACGCGACCCAAAGCCGCGTTCCAGGTCCTAGACTCCTACCTCGTCGTCGACGACGGCAACGGCGATGGGCTCACCGTCATCGACCAGCATGCGCTCCACGAAAAGATCCTCTTCGAGGAGATCCACGAGCGTCTCGATAGCGGCGAGATCCTGCAGCAGAAGCTGATGGTTCCGGAGATCGTCTCGCTCGCTGCCGAGGAGGTCCCGCTCATCGACCTCGCCAGTCGACTGCTCGCCTCGTGCGGCTACGAGATCGAAGCCTTCGGCGATGCCGAGGTCGCGATCCACGCCGTCCCCGAGATCTTCGAGCGACGGCGTGCCGGCTCGGCGAGCAATGTCGAGATCGTGCGCGACATCTTCCGCTGGCTTCTCGACGAAGGCGAGACGTCGTCTCCGGCGATCGAAGGCGAGAAGCCCGACTTGGTGAGAAAGAAGCTCCGCGACATGGCGAGCCTGATGGCGTGCAAGCGCGCCGTCAAAGCGGGAATGCCGCTCAGCGAGGAAGAGATCGAGACGCTGCTCGAGCGTGCCGATCTCGCCGATGACCCGCGCCACTGCCCGCACGGTCGTCCGACGACCGTGCAATTGAGTTTGCGAGAGATCGAAAGGAAGTTTGACCGAAAGTGACGACCGATACCATCCCGCGCTTCGAATCGACCGAGCTGTCGAACGGAGTTCGCGTCTGTTTCCATCGAACGCCGAAGCTCAAGACGATCTTCACGCGCGCGTTCTTCACGACCGATCTCGACGAGCACGTCACGAAACGCGCGCTCGTTCCCATGCTCCTCCGGCGCGGAACGAGTCGACTTCCGGACATGCAGAAGCTCAGTCGCCGACGCGAGGAGCTCTACGCCTGTCAACTCTACTCGAGCCCGTCGAAGCTCGGCGAGTGGAACGTCGTTCGCTTCACGCTCGACGTCGTCAACGACGAGTTCCTCCCGGGTGTCACGGGCGTCTTCGAGGACGGCGTCTCGTTGATGCACGACCTCATCTACGACCCGCTCGTCGAGAGTGACGGCTTTCGCACCGACTATCTCGATCAGGAGAGAGAGAACCTGCGGCTTTCGATCGAGTCGATCATCGACAACAAGGATCACTACGCCGGCGTGCGCTGCGTCGAGGAGATGTGCGCGAACGAGCCGTACCGCCGGCACGAGTACGGGCACGCCGCCGATCTCCCCGATCTGACCGCGTCACAGCTGCTCGAGTTCCACCGCGATTGGACTGCTCGTGCACCGCTGTCGATCTACGTCGCCGGTGACATCGACGAGAAGCGCGTGATCGACGCGATCGCTCGGAGCTTCGACGGGGCGCGTGGCGATCTCTACGATCTCAACCCGGTGCCCGAGGCGGTCACGGTCGACGAGCCGCGTGTCATCGAGGAGAAGCTCGACGTCAACCAAGGCAAGCTCGTCATGGGCTTCCGGCACGACGTGCGCTACGGATCGGACGACTACGAAGCGCTCGTCATGATGTGCACGGTGCTCGGTGGCGGCGGCAACTCGCGCGCGAAGCTCTTTCAGAACGTGCGTGAGAAGGAGAGTCTCTGCTACTACGCCTACGCGTCGGTCAATCGCATCAAGGGGCTGCTTTTCATCTCGAGCGGGATCAACGTCGAGAACTACGAGAAGACGCGCGATCTCTGTCTCGCGCAGCTCGCTGCCGTGCAGAGCGGAGAGATCTCGGATGAGGAGATCGACAGCGCCCGCGAGATGATCCTCGAGTCGAACCGCATGCTCGAGGACGACCTCAGCTCGATCGCCGAGGCCGACTTCGCGCGTCGTCAATGTGGGCAGGAGCTCGACCTTCGGAAGTTCCGCGAGCGGATATCGAGTGTCACACGCGACGAGATCGTCGAGGTGGCGAAGCGGGTTTCGCTGGATTTGACGTATTTTCTGCGGAATTGAGTGCGCGTTGGTGAATGATGACCGCGGCGGAATCGGAACGGCCGAAACGGGCGAAATTACCAGATTTGATGGAGATTCAGGGCTCCCGCGGCGTCTGTTCTGATGGCCGCGGCGAGCCGGTGGTGTAACCGAAATGCCTGATCTTGATATCCAACGCGTCGAGAACCCCACCCTGCGGGAGCGAGTCTTCCAGGCGAAGCTTCCCTCGGGGCTCCACGTGTCCTTCTGTCCCAAGCCGGGCTTTCAGAAGAAGTACGCGTGCTACTCGACGCACTACGGCTCGGTGGACAACGAGTTTACGGGCGTCGACGGCAAGTTTCGTCACGTGCCTGACGGCATCGCCCACTTCCTCGAGCATACGCTCTTCGAGACGGAGGAAGGAAACGTCTCCGACCTCTTCTCGCTCAACGGCGCGTCGAACAACGCGTACACGTCGTACCTGCAGACGACGTACCTCTTCTCCTCGAGTAGCCGCTTCTACGACAACCTCGGGCTCCTCGTCGATTTCGTCGAGAAGCCCGCGTTTCGCAAGGAGAAGGTCGACAAGGAGCGGGGGATCATCGAGGAGGAGATCCGGATGTACGACGATCGTCCCGACTGGGCGATCCACACGGGGCTCCTCGAGAATCTCTTCGGCAAGCACTCGATTCGCGTCGACATCGCCGGGACGTGCGAGTCGATCGCTGACATCGACGTCGACACGTTACAGGGCTGTTACGACCTCTTTTACCATCCATCGAATATGCATCTCTTTGTCGCGGGCGATCTCGACCGTGACGAGCTCTTCGAGTTTCTCGCGGCGAGGTGCCGCGTGAAAGGCGGTGAACGCGAGCCCGTCGAGCGTCGTTATGCCGATGAGTCGCGCGCGGTTCACGCGAAGGAGTCGAGGCTCGAGATGGATGTCGCGATGCCCAAGCTCTACGTCGGATTCAAGGAGGTCGGGCTGCCGCTCACGGGGCGAGAGTTCATCCTGCGTGAGCTGACGTCGCAGATGGGCCTCGACCTGATCTTCGGGCGCTCGAGCGACGCGTTTCTCGAGCTCTACGGTCAGCAGCTGATCCTCGACGACTTCGGCGCCGGCTACGCCGGCGGGGCCGGGATCGGCTGGGCGACGGTCGGGGGCGATACCCCAGATCCGGCAAAGCTCGAGGCCGAGATCCGCGCGCGCGCCGAGAAGGTGCGGCAGGATGGCCTCGATCCCGACGATTTCGAGCGCGGAAAGCGCAAATTCGTCGGTGGATTCATACGAAGTTTCAATTCACTCGAGTACATCTCGAACAGCTTCACGTACTACGCGTT
>CAYZGY010000489.1:0-6357 GCA_964478085.1 uncultured Planctomycetia bacterium | reverse complement strand
GGCGTGGCCGTGGGCGCCGGCGACTTCAGTATCCGGGCCAAACTGGAGCTGACGCGGATCGGTTCGGGTTGCCTCGCCATGCCCGACCGCGGCGGCCAGTTCTTCTTCTCCCAGGGGCGCGGGGGAAAGTCCTTCGCGGCCCGGGGCAAACCGTTCGCCGGGTTCCGGGTCACGACATTGGGCTCCAACGACGGCCAGATCCGAGCGGGCGCGCCCTTCGACTTCGAGTTACCGAGATCGAGCACCCAAAGGTCCCAATTGTCGTCCCGGTACGCCTCGAAGAGCAGCGAATGGGGCGACTCGAGCACCTCGGCGAGCAGCTTCTCGTCGAAGACGACCGGAGGCGCCTTCTTGTTCTGCTTCCCTTCGGCCCAGGCTGCTGGAGCACCGGAAAAGAGAGTGATCGCGGCGAAGGCGATCACCGGACGTCCAAAAGCGCGCGACACGAACATCGAAACTTCTCCGAGATTCAGAGGAAATGAGCGCTCAGGTTACTCCGCGCGGTCAGGAGCTGCAATCTCGGGACGCATGCCGCCCGACGCTTTCTTGACGTCGCTCCCGCGCGCCGTATAGTCTGAGCCGTCCTCTACTCCGCAGCCCCTCTCCATTGACGCAAGCCTCGAAGAAACCGAAAGATGGGATCCAAGAGCCGCCAATTCGAAGAACAGCCCGACGACTTCGGCTTCAACCTCGACATCAGTGACGCTGACCTTGAAGCGATGATGTCCGGTGGCGCGACCTCGGAAGAGGCCCAGTCGCTCGACCTCGAGCAGCTCGAGCCCGGCGATCGTATCCACGGCGTCGTCGTCGACCTGCGCGGCGGCGAGCTCCTCGTCGAGATCGACAGCAAGACGCACGGCTCGATCGAGGAGACCGAGTTCCCCGAAGGCGAAGAGCTCCCTGCGATCGGCTCGGAGATCGTCGCGAACTTCGTGCGATACGACAACAACCGCGACCTCGTGATCCTCTCGGTTCACGAAGCACGCAAGGAGGTCTTCTGGGAGGAGCTCCGACCCGGCGTGATTCTCGAAGGAACGGTGACCGCGACGAATCGCGGCGGGCTGACGCTCGACATCAAAGGCGCGCGGGCGTTCCTGCCGATCTCGCAGATCGAGCTTTCGCGCGTCGAGGACCTCGAGCCGTACGTCGGCAAGAAGCTGCGAGTCGAGGTGACGCAGTTCGATCGCGCGGACAAGAACCTCGTCGTCAGTCGTCGCGAGATCCTGCAGCGCCAAGCCGAAGAGATGCGCGGCATGGCCCTCGCGCGCCTTCACGAAGGCGAGGTGCTGATGGGAACGATCACGCGCATCAACGACTACGGCGCGTTCATCGATCTCGGCGGCGTCGAAGGGCTCCTCCACGCGAGCAAGATTCGCAAGGAGCTCGGTCAGAAGGACGAACTCGAGGTCGGTGCACGTCTCGAGGTCGAGGTTCAGCACATCGACGCCGAGCGCGAGCGGATCGGGCTCGACTTCAAGAGCATCACGACGAGCGATTGGCACACGACGATCGAAGGATACGCCGCCGGCGACGAGGTCACTGGTTGGGTCTCGCGCCTCGACCAAGACGGCGCGTGGGTCTCGATCGAGGAAGGCGTCGAGGGAATCATTACACGCACGTTCCTTCTCGATCTCGCCGATCAACCCCAACGTGGCTCGATTGTCCGCGCGAAAATCCAGAAGATCGATCAGGACAGAGAGCGGATCGAGCTCCGTCCGATCGATTAGTCCCCACTCCGAAAAGAAAACACTCGAGACTTCATGAGTCCTTCCGACGCCCCTTACACGACTCCAGAAAACCCTGCGCCCGAGAAAAAGCGTTCTCCGCTCGGTGTGCTCTTCCTGACGGTCTTCGTCGACCTCATCGGCTTCTCGATCATCTTCCCGCTGTTCCCGGGAATGCTCGAGTACTACCTCGAGCTCGAAGGCTCGGACAGCCTGATCGGCAAGATCAACACGACGCTCAGCGATCTCGCCGGTGGGGAAGGCGACAAGAAGGCGTTCTACACGACCGTTCTCTTCGGTGGCCTGCTCGGATCTCTCTACTCGATCCTGCAGTTCATCTTCGCGCCGATCTGGGGGCGCGTCAGCGACCGCAAGGGGCGCCGCCCCGTACTCCTGATGACGATCGGCGGGCTGACCTTCAGCTACATAGTGTGGATCTTCAGCGGCTCGTTCCTGCTGCTGATCATCTCGCGTCTCATCGGCGGAGTGATGAGCGGAAACATCTCCGTCGCGACCGCGGCGATCGCCGACGTCACCGATGAGAAGTCGCGCTCGAAAGGCATGGGCGTGATCGGCGCGGCGTTCGGTGTCGGATTCATCCTCGGCCCGGCGATCGGCGGTGGCCTTTCGATGATCGACCTTTCCGACCTCGGTGTTCCGGGCCTCAACCCGTTCTCGGCTGCAGCGGCCGGCGCCTTCCTGCTCTCACTGTGGAACGTCACGTGGGTCTACCGGAGCTTCGAGGAAAGCCTGCCCGAGTCGAAGCGTGGCGCGGGAGAAGCGTCGAAGCGTCCGATCAGTCTGCTCAAGCTCTTCCGCAAGTTCGATCTCCCCGGCGTCAATCGGACGAACGTCGCGTACTTTATTTTCCTCGTCGCGTTCGCCGGCATGGAGTTCACGCTGACCTTCCTCGCGAAGGATCGCTTCGGTTACACCTCGGCGAACAACGCGATGATGTTCGTCTACGTCGGATTCCTGATCGCGCTGATCCAGGGCGGAGTCGTCCGGCGGGTCGCGCCGAAGGTCGGTGAGAAGAAGATCGCGCTCCTCGGGCTCGTACTGATCGTACCCGGACTCGTGCTCACGGGGCTCAGCGGGAACCAGCTCGTGTTCTACGCAGGCCTCGGCCTCCTCGCCGTCGGAAGCGCGTTCGCGACAGCTTGCCTGACCTCACTCGTCTCGCTGTACACTCCCGCCGACCGACAAGGCGAGGTGCTCGGAACGTTTCGGTCGCTCGGCGCGCTGTCTCGCGCGATCGGCCCGATCCTCGCCTGCGTCGCGTATTGGAAGCTCGGCTCGGCCTGGCCCTACTACGCGGGAGCGTGCGTGATGGCTCTACCGATCTTGATCGCGCTCGGACTGCCGAAGCCGGCATCGCGGTAGAAGAAGGCGGAGTCTTCGGAGACGCTCGAGTTCCTCCCCGACGGAAGGGTGATTCGAAACGCGCGCAACACGCACGCGCATACGTTCCTCGAGGACGAGCCGCTCCAGTGGAAACTCAACGAGAAGACCTCCGTGCTCGGAATCCTGACCGGCGAGGAGCTGCGCCCTCCCAACAGCCGCGGAAGGGTCGACTTTCTCGATGAGGAGACGATGTCGATCGCCTGGGAAGACGGCTACGAAAACAACGAGCTCGACCGCTTCAAGCGCATCAGCAACAACTGAGACGCCTCAGAGAAGACACGAAACCTCGCCTGCCACTGCGGCTCAATGCCGTGCTGGTCGGGGTGAATCGCTCGCAAAGCGAGCGAGAGGGGACTTCCCGAAAGCCCCCTGAAGAAACCGCGAATCCTGAAAGGAACCTCAGTTCATTTCAGGATTCGGCGGCATTTCGGCGAAGAGCTTGTAGGGACCGCCTTCGCGATCCATCGTCTTCTGCCAGAGACGATCGGGCGAGGTGTCGAAGATGAACTCTGTGGACGCGCCTTGCACGATCCAACCACCCTCCTCGAGCTCCCCGTCGAGCTGACCGGGGCCCCAACCCGCGTAACCGCAGAGGACGCGGTAGTCGCTCGTCTTCTTCGCCTCGGTCTTGGTGTCGTCGCCGTTCTCGCTCGCCTCGCGCTCGTCGGCAGCGATCAAGTTCTCGAAGAGGTCCATATCGCTTCCGAGGTAGAGCCCCGGAAGGACGGGCAACTCCCCGGTCGCGAAATCTTCGCGACGATGCAGCAAGAAGACCGCGCCGGGCTGGACCGGCCCCCCCTCGAACGTGACCGACTCGGACTCGCAGCGCTTCTCGGTGAGAAGCTCCCAGAGATCCGCGACCGTCTGACGCGTGCGGCGATTGAGAACGAGCCCGAACGCGCCTTCCTTTGTGTGTTCCGTCACGAGCACTACGGTGCGACGGAAGTTCGGATCGACCAATCCGGGTTGGGAGATCAGCAGTTGACCCTTGCTAGACTTCTTCAAGGCGAATCCTGCTTGCGGAAAACCCACGCGATTCCGCCGGCTCTCGTCGCGGAGAGCCGGCTGGGAACTCTTGTTCGTTTCAGACCTGGTCTTTGCAAACCGACCGGTGAGGACGAGCTCGGGAGACTGCCGGAACGCGTCCTCACCGATGGATTATATTATGAAACCGCGAGGGCGATTAGGCTTCTTTTTTATCTGCCTTCTTCTTCGAGGCCGGGTCGCCGATGTTGACCCAGGTATGGACGTGCGGCGAGCCGCGGAAGTACCAAGCGAGGCCCGGGCCCTCGACCTTCCAGCGATCCCAGATCTTGTCGTCGCCGATGTCTTCCTCTTCGTAGAAGACCACCCGCAGCGCATCCATGCCGCCGTTGTTGTCGATGCACTCGAGCGCTTCGTCGACGTCAGACTTGCGATACATGCTCATCAGGCTCTCGAGCGTGCCCTTGAGCAGCTTCTGCTGATCCTTCGACATCTCCGAAGCCGAGAGGCCTTCGAACTCGCCCTCGGCGCCCTGGAGCTTGATCGAGCGAGCCGCGTCGGGAGGGCTCGAGACGGCGAGCGCTTTCTCGCGCTGCTTGCCGTCGAGCGCGGCGTAGACCTGATTCGCGAGACGCGCCTGGTGCCACCAGACGTTGCCCGGGTGATCGGGCTTCTCGTCGAAGGTGACCGCGGGACCGTAGAAGAGCGGCCCGCCGAACGCCGTGTGCTCGACCGAATCGCCGTCGCAACGAATCGTCAGGTGACGACCCGTGAGCACCCACTCGAACTTGCCCGTGTCGGGCTCGCCGAAGATCGCGCAGGTGTAACGGCCGATGCCGCCGTCGTCGTCCTGCATCTGCTTCGCGAAACGCTCGTAACCATCCTCGGAAGTGACCCCCTTGAGGATGTTCTTCACGAGCTCTTGCTGATCGGCGTCGAAGAACGTCGAGATCGCGCACTTCTTCTGCGGAACGATGTGCCAGTTGTTGCGAACCGTGCTGCGCTTCTTGTGATCGAAGGGCATGCAGATCGCCTTCTTCTGCTCGTCAGTGAGGCTCGTGTAGAGGAGCTTCACGAACGACTCGGCAGTCGGCTTCTTTTTGGCGTCCTTCTTCTTCTCGTCTTCGGCGAGCAGACCTGAGCCGATGATCGGCACGCCCCCCATCGGCAACCCGGCAGTCGCACCGATCGCGGCCGCAGCGCCCATGCGGCGCAGAAATCCACGCCGATCCACACAGTCCGAACAAACTTCGATACGAGGCGTCTTCTTCTCTGACATCGCTCGCGCTTCCTGGCCGTTGGTGTTTTCGAGAATCCCTCCGTAGCGGAACCGCTACAAGGGGCATCGTAATCGAAAAGAAACGTGGCGGACACGCGAAATTGGCACGCCGGGGCCGGCCTGTGGAAAAATCGGCGCAGGCTTCACGAGCGCTCAGAGACGCAGAACGACCTTGCCGCGACACTCGTCGCTCTCGGCACGCTCGAAGGCGTAGCGCACATCCTCGAAGAGCTCGACCGAGTCGACGAAGGCGGTGAGGCGTCCGTCCTCGAAGTACGGAAGCCAGCGCTCGGCGAATTCGCGAGTGAGACGCTCGGCAGACGCACGGGGATCGACCTCAGCAAAAATCGAGTCCCCCTCGGTCGACGAGAATGCTCCGAGCTCTCGGACCATCTGCGCAGCCGCCGCGCTGACGCCGAAACGATCTTCGACGATCGCGACTTGATCACCCTCGCTCACCTGGGCGCGATGAACCAAGAGCTCGTGCGCCGTGAAGAACGATTCCGGTATCGTCGCGGCCGCATCGAACGAGAGAGTGTCCGGGATGATCATTGCGAGCTTCGCGTCGATCGCGAGGTAATCGGCGCACGCTCCTCGAGAGCAGATTCCGAAAACGCGATCACCACGCGAGAAGCCGTCGACGCCCTCACCGACCTTCGCGATCTCGCCGGCCCACTCTCGCCCGAGAACGGCGGATTCACCCGCTGCGATAATGATCTCGCCGCGTCGCTGCGCGATGTCGCGTTCACTGACCGTCGTCGCGAAGACACGAACGAGCAGCTCGCCGGCAGCCGGCTCCGGATCCGGCAGCTCGGTGATCTCGAGCTCATCGATCTCGCAGGGTTTTCGGACCTCGACTGCGCGCATGTTCCGTTCGTCCTCTCTTCCGACACTTTTCTCACTACCGAAAACTCGACTCGACCAGAACCTCCCAAGCTGAACTCGACCGTAGCGGGGGGGCCGGGC
>CAYZGY010000488.1:0-6373 GCA_964478085.1 uncultured Planctomycetia bacterium | reverse complement strand
GAAACTGACGCGCCGACAAGTGCTACGAAGAGCGGGAGCCGCTTGTGCGGCCTTCGCCGCGCCGACCATCGTCCCGGGCGAGCTTCTCGGCAAGAACGGTGGCGTCGCACCGAGTGAGCGAATCACGCTCGCGGGCTTCGGTATCGGCGGTCGCGGTGGGCGTGTCCTCCGCGACTTCCTCACCAATCCCGAGGTCCAGCTCCTCGCGATCTGCGACGTGCGTAAGACGCGACGCGACGCGATCAAAAAGGTCGCCGATCAGCACCACGGAAACAAGGACTGCGCGCAGTACCGCGACTGCTTCGACATGCTGCCGCGGGAGGACATCGACGCCGTCCTCATCGCGACGGGCGATCGGTGGCACACGATGGCCTCGATCACGGCCGCGAAGTTCGGAAAGGACATCTACTGCGAGAAGCCTTGCTCGGTGACGATCGAAGAGAGCCGCGCGCTCTCCGACACGATCGTTCGCGAAGGTGTCGTCTACCAGGCGGGGACGCAGCGTCGCAACGTCGAGAACTTCGAGTTCGCGGTCGAGCTCGCGCACAGCGGCAAGCTCGGCAAGATCCACACAGTTCACGCGAATACCCTTAATCCTCCGACGACCCAAGACTGGCGACCGGCGGAGCCCGAGCCGGACCCCGATGAGGTCGACTGGAACCGCTGGCTCGGTCCGTGCCCGTGGCGGCCGTACAACTCGGCCTACGTTCGCGGCGGTTGGCGCGGATTCTGGGACTTCCACGGTGGCGGCATCCTCGAGTGGGGATCTCACACCGTCGACCTCTGCCAATGGGCGAACCAGGCCGACGACACGGCCCCGGTCGAGTACGTTCCGACGGAACGAGGCGTCATCGCGAAGTACGCCAATGGCGTCAAACTCGTGATGCGCGACCGCGGCTGGTTGGGACTCGGAACCTGCAGCGTTCGTTTCGAAGGTGATGAGGGATGGGTCGAAGCCGGCGACTCGGGAAGGCTCGAGATGTCCCCGGCGTCGCTGCGTGCGGAGTACACGAAAGTCGCGGTGGCCGGGACCTCGCCCAAGCATCACGTGCGCCAGTTTCTCGATTGCGTCAAGTCGCGCACGCGCCCTCGGGCGTACGCGACCGTCGTCGCTCAGTCGCACGTCGCTTGTCACGCCGCCTACATCTCGTGGCAGCTCGGGCGCAAGCTCGAGTTCGACCCGGTGAAGGAGGAGTTCAAGAACGACGAAGAGGCCAACCGCATGCGTTCCCGCGCCATGCGCGAGCCTTGGCGGATTTGAGGAGGGGGAGCAGCACGATGAAATACTCTCGAAAACTATTGGTCGCCGCGACACTCGCAGTCTGTTCGTGTCTCGCGTCGACCTCCGTTCTCAGTGCCGTTGGATCGAAAGAAGAGACGACTCAGCTCATCGAGGTTCTGCAGTCCGACAAGGGCGTGTTTGACAAGGCGAAGGCCTGTCAGCGTCTCGCCGTCGTCGGGACGGAAGAAGCGATTCCTGTTCTCGCCGGGTTGCTTTCGAAGCCGGAGCTCGCACACTACGCTCGATTCGCCCTCGAGCCGATGCAGAGTGCGGCAGTCGACGAAGCCTTGCGCAAAGCGCTCGGTCAGCTCGACGGCCAGCTGCGCATCGGCGTCATCAACTCCATCGGGGCACGTCGGGACGCAGGAGCACTGAAGGCGCTCATCGATCTCTCTGGCTCGAAGGACGCAGAGCTCGCCCTCGCCGCAGCGGCGGCGCTCGGACGCATCGGTTCTCCCGAGGCCGCCGCCACGCTTCGAGGCGCGCTCGAAGGGCGTTCGAAGGAGCTCGGCGTTCGACTCGGTGAGGCGGCGATCGTCTGCGGAGAGCGGCTCGGTGCGACGGGCAAGCTCGACCTCGCCGTGAGCACGTTCGCGGCGGTTCGCAAGGCCGACTTGCCGGCGCATATCCGTGCGTCGGCTCTACGAGGCGAGATCCTCGTGCAGGGCGACGCCGGGGCCGATCTTCTCCTCGAGACGATCAGCGGGCCGGCCGGAACTCTTCGCAGAATCGCATTCGGTGTCGCGAGGGAGCTCCCCGGAACGAACGCGACTCTCGCGCTTGCCGGGGCGCTCGAGAAACTCCCGGCCGACGCGCAGGCTCAGATCCTCCGCGCACTCGCCGATCGAGGTGATCGATCGGCTCTCCCAGCCGTCTTGAAGTGTCTCGACCGAGATCTCGAGGCGACTCGCATCGCGGCGATTCGAGCACTCGAGCAGCTCGGCGATGCCAGCACGGTTCCGCGACTGGTCTTTATAGCCTCGACGGACGGTGCCGAGCGCGCGGGCACTCGCGCCGCGGCTCTCGCGACTCTTGCGGCGATGGGTGACGACGACGTCGACGGCGCGGCGCTCGCACTGCTCGACATCGCGCTCCGTCGATCGCAAGGCGAGCGCGGAGCTTCGTTTCTCCTCGCGACGGTCGAGGTGGCCGGTAGCCGAATGAACCCGGCAGCGGTTCGTCTGCTCAAGCGAGCCGCCGAGCACTCGAACGAATCGGTTCGTTTCGCTGCGGTCCGCGCTCTCGGAACGACGGTGACGCTCGACGATTTCGCGGTTCTCGTCGAACGTCTGTCGAAATCGCGGAACGACGCGGAGACGAACGCCGTTCAGGACGCTCTCAAGATGGCGAGTCGACGTATGCCGAGTCCGGCAGCGTGTTCTCGTGCCCTCGCCTCGGCGATGGAAGGCGCGTCGACCGAGGCGAAGGTTCGCGTCTTGGGCGTCCTCCCTGGCGTCGGCGGATCGGAAGCGCTCGGCGCGGTCGTGGCCGGCGCAGGTTCGAGTGAGTCGAGCGTGCGGGATGCCGCGCTCGCAGCGCTCGGCGCCTGGCCACACGAAAGCGCGGCGAACCAGCTTCTCGAGATCATCCCGAAGCTCGACGGCGAAGCCGCGCGTCAGAATGCGTATCGTGCGTTTCACGACATCGTCCGACGATTGGGCTTCGACCGGAATCGGCGTATCGGCGTGTGCGTCAAGGCGATGGAGCTCGCGCGAAGCGACGCCGAGCGCCAGCTGACGCTCGGCGCGCTCGCGGGCATTCCGGCGCCACGGACGCTCAAGGTTCTGACGCCGCACCTGGAGAGCGAAACCCTCGGAGACGCTGCCGCCTCGGCGATGGTGACGATCTGCGAGAGACTGATTCGAACGCGACAGCGTGGTGCGGTCGGTCCGGCGATGCAGAAAGTCCTCGCAGCGACGAAGAACGCAGACCTCGTTCGTCGAGCGCAGAGCCTCGTGAAGCAAGCGAGCGGGAACTGATCGAGTCGCTGTCCTTCAGTGCGCATCGAATGGCATGGGAGTCGCCTACTACCTTTTCCGCGTCAAGCGCCCCGTGAAGAAGAAGGGGGAGAGCCTCGACGAGATCGAGGCTCTCTGCAAGGAACCGCCATTGGGGTCGATGAGCGAGCTCCTCGAGCGATTCGAGGGGTCCGGCCTCCGAGAGACGGTTCCCGACGCGTTCGCCGCCGCGATCGCCGACCTCGGGCCCTTCGGCGTTTTCTGCGACGCCGAATCGAAGTTCTTCGACGTGGAGCACTATGACCGACTCCGCTTCGGGATTCCGACGAGAGGATTACGGCGCATCCCGAGCCCTGGATGAAGGCTCGGGATTCGAACCCTCGACTTCGCCGGGCAGTGGTCGGCAAGTTCCCTTGTCATACGATCTCACCGGTCCTTTCGACGGGCGATCGCGTCTTGATCACAGGCGGCGCCTGCGTCGCTGCTCTCGATGCGGCGACAGGCGAAGAGATTTGGACGAAGGGTTGGAAGTCTGGCCAGCTCTCAGCGACCCTGACGCGATCGACTCTCGTCTTGGCAGGTCGACGTTCCCGGGTCTACGGGCTGAATCCGTTGACCGGCGGAACGAAGTGGGAGGTGAAGATCCGAGGCTAGGTCATCGCGAGACCGATTCACACTCCGGACGATACGGCCGCCTTCGGAACGGATCAGGGCTGCATTTGCGGAATCGACGGCGAGAGTGGTGCCGTGCTTACGTTCGCGGATTGGGTTCCCGGACCGATTCAAGCTCGTCTCGCGGCGACGGAGACTTGCCTCCTCGCGAGCTCGTACGAAGGTGAGCACGGTATCGTTTACTCGCTCTCGGCTTCATCGATCCCGTACGAGGAGCGAAGATCATTCGTGCACTACGTCGAGCCGGAGCGCGTGAACGAGCGCTCGATCATGATTCCGAGCATGCTGGAGCTCGCCGCCGTCGACGGGTTTGCCTTCGTGAGGACGACATTCGAGGTTTTTCGGCTCACGCTTCCGGAGCTCGACAATCGTACGCAGATCGAGAGGTACTCCTGGGATACGGGGTTCGAAAGGTCCCTCGTCTCGCTGGGGAACGGACTGATCGCCTACACGATCTCGACCGCGGCCAGCGCCGGCGTTCTCAAGGTCATCGAGGCGGAGCCGCTCGAGTGTCGCTACGAGATTCCGCTGGAGCAGACAGCGTCCGAGCTCGTCGTCATCGACAAAGAGACCTTCGGTGTCATGTTGCTCCCGTTCCGCGAGGATTCGAGCCGGGAGGGGGAAGCCTTGAGAATCGAGACCGCGACCGGGAACATTCAGAGCCGAGTGCCGTTCCGTTTTCGCAGCTGGCAAGATGCGTACATCGCTGCGCCGAGCGACGATTTTCGTTACCATACCTTGACCTGCACGGACTTCTGTCGCGCAGAGGATGATCCCGAGTTCCACACCTCCTACGAGGAGTCGCTTCTCGCGTGCTGGAATCCGCGACCGAGTGAGAGCTGATTCGAGGAATCTCGTGATGCGGTTATTCGTCAGTTCACCTTCCAGTCTTGCCGTGGTGCTGTTCATCGCTGGTTGGTCGATCGTTCCCCTGACGCACGTTCATGCCCTCGAGGCTCCCGAGCTCGTCTCGAAGGTCAAGATCTATCGTGACGCCTGGGGCGTGCCGCACATCGACGGCGAGACCGATGCCGCGGCTGTCTTCGGCTGCGGTTATGCGCAAGCCGAGGATCACTTCTGGCAGATCGAGGACAACTACATCCTCGCGCTCGGTCGATACTCGGAGATCTACGGTGAGAAGGAGTACCGCCGCGACGTGCGCAACCGTGCGTTCGAGATCGTCTCGCGGTCGCGGAAGGACTTCGCCGAGTATCCTGCCGAATTTCGCGCGATCGCGGAGGCCTACGTCGGCGGGCTCAACTGGTATCTCGAGAAGCACCCGGAGACGAAGCCGCGCTTGATCGAGCGCTTCGAGCCTTGGCACATGCTCGCGTTCGTGAGGACGCTCACGCTCGAGTTCTGTTTTCGGAAAGCGCGCGTTCCGAAGAAAGCGCAGGCGATCTGGTCGCAACGCGGCTCGAACGCATGGTCCGTCGCGGGGTCTCGCACGAAGTCAGGTCGTCCGATGCTCTACATCTGTCCGCATGAACCTTGGTATGGAATCGGGCAGTTCTACGAAGGGCACATGAGGAGCGGCGAGGGCTGGAACTTCACGGGGGCGATGTTCCTCGGAGTTCCGCTTCCGAGTCTCGGTCACAACGAGCACGCGGGGTGGGCGTTCACCGTCAATCAACCCGATGTCGCCGACACTTGGCGCGTGACGTTCGACCATCCCGACGATCCGCTCAAGTATCGCTACGACGGCGGCTGGCGCAGGGCGACCGAATGGAAGGACACCGTGCGCGTGAAGACGGCTCTCGGCGTCGAGGATCGCGAGATCACGCTTCGAAAGACGCACCACGGCCCGGTTGTCGCGAAGGACGCCGACTCGGATGGCGGAGGGACCCATCTGGTCGCTCGTGTCGCGAGACTCTACGAGGCCTTCGGTGCCGAACAAGCGCTCGCGCTTCTGCGCGTGCGAAACGTCGACGACTTCAAGAAGGCGATGGCTCTGCGTCAGTTCCCGATCTTCAACTGCGTCTACGCGGACCGCAGCGGCACGATCTACTACCTCTACAACGGCGCGGTTCCGAAGCGAGACCCCGCATTTGACTGGCGACGGCCCGTCGACGGAAGCGATCCGCGCACGGAGTGGCAGGGCTTTCACGGACTCGGTGATCTTCCGCAGATCGAGAATCCACCTTGCGGTTGGCTGCAGAACTGCAACCAATCGCCGTTCAAGACGCTCGACGAAGGCAACCTCGATCCGAGCGACTTTCCGAGCTACATGGTCGAGGATCGAGACTCTCAGAAGCGACGAGCTCTTATCTCTCGAAAGCTCTTGAGGGACGCACGTGAGCTGACGCTCGATCAGTTCGAGGATCTGACCTTCGATACGACAATCTACTGGGCGAGCACCGAGCTGCCGAAGCTCGCGCGCGAGCTCGATCGCATCACGATGACTCATCCTGAAGTCGCAGAGAAGGCGCGTCCATACTTCGACCACTTCGACGGTTGGGAC
>CAYZGY010000487.1:0-6395 GCA_964478085.1 uncultured Planctomycetia bacterium | reverse complement strand
CACCGGGCCTTTAGGCCGGCTTTTGCTTTTCGGCCCGGTGATTGGTTTATCCGGCGCGCGCGCGACGAAGACTCGGACGCGGTCATCGCGATCATCGACGCGGTCTATCGCGAGTATCCAGGCTGCATCCTCGACGTCGACAACGAAGAGCCGGAGCTCCGCACGCCGGCGAGCTCGTTCGACGAGTTTTGGGTCGCCGAACGTCGCGGAGCGATCGTCGGCTCGAGCGCGCTTCAGATCTTCGAGGACGGAGTCGGCGAGCTGAAGAAGGTCTTCCTCCACCGAGACACGCGGGGCCACGGACTCGGCGGGCGACTCGTGCGACTCATCGAGGAACGGGCGAAGGCAAGCGGCTGCGGCGAGCTCTTCCTCTGGACCGACACGCGTTTCGAGCTCGCGCACGCGGTGTACACGAAGCTCGGCTACACGAAAACGGGAGAAGAGCGCACGCTTCACGACCTTTCGAACACGAGCGAGTTCCGCTTCGAGAAGCGCTTGACGCTCGACTGAGTTTTCATGCGCTGGACGCGCGAAAGGATGCGCAGGATCCGGATGCTGAGGGCGATTCTGACGCCGAGGGTCGGCGGATGTCGAGCTGACGTCACGACGCTACGCTCGAGCTCGCTTCTGCGGGCTGCTAGATTGGCGAGTTTCAGCGTCGAAGAGCTCGAGCGAATCGGCCGCTCGGACGCCGAATCGACTTTTTCAACGGGCTGCTGGGGTCGAGTTCCTGGTAGGTTTCAGCTCCCCGTCCTCCACCGCCACACGTGGATGCACGGCGTGCCTTCGTAGCGGTTCGCGTCCCGGTGGCCCCAGTCGTCGCCGATGTAGAGGAGGCCGCTCTCGTTGTCGACGCCGATGCCGCAGACGTAGTAGCGGCAGCCGTCGACGAAGATGTCGGCGAGGTTCTCCTCTTCGTACGCTTCGACCTTCCAGGGCTTCTTGGCTCCTTCGATCACGGCGACGTACTCGTCCGGGTCGAAGGCGAGAAGCGAGGGGCGGTAGGGATAGCAATGGTAGCCACGCGTGTGGTCGCAGGGATCAAAGGACCACGGGAACTTGTCTCGCCCCGAGGGCTTTCGGTGAAGCGACGGGTTCGACGTGCCGTGACCGTAGTCGTCGGCGAGCCAGGGCTGCTTCCGATCTGGTGTCCCGCGGCTGCCGATGAAGAAGACACCGTATTTTTTGCCGTCGTCGAGGAACGCGACGCCGCGCCAGAAATCGCAACGCGACGTTCCTTCGAAAATCTTCGGCGCCCTCGAGCTCCACGGAAACTCCGCGAGGATCGTCGCGGGGAGATTCTCGAGCTCGCTTTCGTCAGGATTGTACGCGTAAAGCGCGGGGCCGAGGTTCGTCACGGAGTGAATCTGCGGCGTATTGAAGCCGCTGAGCCAACGGCGACCATTCGTGTACTTGTCGGCCCACCACTTCGGAGCCGCACAGACATAACCGCCGGTTCGCTGCGGCGAGCGCGTGCGCGCGCTCGGTTTGAGCTGCCAGTGACGCGTCGAGCCTTGGAATCCGTGGCCGGCGAATCGGACGATCCCGCCAGCCGCGAAGTATCGGTGGAGCGTGTACGCGAGCTTTTCGTCGATCCACGCGAGCCCGCCGATGTTGACGCGGTCTTGAACCTTCGCCTCGATCTGAGCGCGATAACCGCCTGTCGGATCGAAGAACTTGCCGATCGGCGTTCCCGAAGGCAAAACGGTCGTGTCCCACGCGCCCCGGTAGTCCTTGAGCGGCGCCGCGCGCTTCTTCGCTCGGCCGAGCGCGGAGATAGCCGGGATCGCGATCTTGATGAGCTTCTGCTGATTCTGATGTCCGCGGACGACGACGACCCCGGGCGTTCCATCCTTCGCGTTCTGGCTCGCCTCGGGCATCCACGTCATCGCGAATCCACCGTAGGGCGTCCGCGTTCCGTCGGCCTCGTAGAGCGGGACGTTGAAGGCACCGAGGTACTTCCAGTCCTTGTAGCTCATCAGCGTCCGCGGTCCGTCCTTCAGCTCGACGGGCGCAGGCGTTTCGGCTTTCACCGCCTTCGGTGCGACGACGGACTCGCCCTGCGGCTCCTTCGTCCCGACGAGCGCGTTCTCGACCGGCTCGCTCGCGACGGGCGCTCGATCCGCAGGGGACGATGGCGGAGGCTCACTCGCCTCGGCGACCTGGACGACATTGACCGACGTGTCGTTCGGCTCGATGACGGTACAAGGCTTCACCATCCAGCAAACGGCGAAGCCGAATCCGAAGCCCGTGATGAGAATCGCGATGCTCTTGCCCACCGATCGTCTCCTTGCGTGTTACGTATATCGGCGAGCGACCCGAACGGGTCAAGTCGGGAGAGATACGGAGACGGGAGGCGAAGGCGTCGCGAGACGCTCTACTTGTCCTTCGAAAGCGGTACCTTGCGGTAGATACGCGACTTCGAGTGATCGTAGTAGAGCTTGCCGCCGATGTAAGCCTTGAGGACGAAGGACCGATAATCGAGCGGAGGCCCGCTCAGGATCAGAACATCGGCGTCCTTTCCCTTCTCGAGGCTGCCGACACGATCGGCGACCTTGAGCACGCGGGCGGGCTCGATCGTGATCGAGGCGAGGGCCTGGTCGTCGGTCATGCCACCGCGCACCGCGAACGCGGCGTCCAACGCGAGCGTCGAGAGATCACGTCCTGCGAGACCGCTGAGCGAGATCCCACGCTTGTACGGGAGAATCGCGACGGGAACTCCAGCTCTTGCGAAGGCGGCGGGTCGACGCACGGGCGACATGTCGCCCTCTTCGAGAACCTTGCCATCCATCGCGAAGTTGAAATCCGCACCGCGGGATTTGACGAGGACCGGCACACCGCGGGCGGCGATCTCCCTCGCCATCATCCACGCGTCGTTCGGTTCGTTGAGGACGACGTCGAACTTGTACTCTTCGCTCAAGTCGAGGATGCGGCGCACCTCTTCGCGATTGCGTGTCGTCACGATCGTCGGGTTCTTGTTCTCGAGGATCTTGACGTACGTGCCGAGGTCACGCGCCATGCGTGGCGGCTTCGCCTTCTTCTTGACGGCTTCGTCGCGCTGTTGGATGTACTCCTTCGCACGGCGGAAGCGATCACGCAGATTGTAGTGCTCGATCGAGTGGTTACGACTCGGGAGCGAGAAGTAGTACACCGCAGGCTCTCGCACGAACATCGAGTCCAGCTCGCCGTACGTGAGCTTGATCACCGCGGAGTTCGCCCCAGCGCTGAGAGGCGCCTCGCCTCCGAAGAAGCCGAAGAACCGCGAGCCGTAGATCTGGGTCGTCGTGATGCCGTTCGCGAGAGCGATACGGAGATTGAGCCCCCAAGGATCGAGACTGCTCTTGAGATCACCGCCCGAACCTTCCGTGCCGAGACCGCTCGAGACGACCGAGACGAACCCGGGGCAGACGTAGAGCCCCTCGCCGTCGATGACCGTCGCACCTTCGGGCACGGTGAGCTCCGAGCCGATGTCGACGAGGAGGCCGTCCTTCCAGATCACCGTGCCGCGACGGATCTTTCCGCGCGTGACGGGATGGACCGTCGCGCCGACAATCGCCGTGACCTCGCTCTTCTTCTCCTTCTCCGTCGGCTTCGCGTCCTGCGCGAAGAGCGCACGATCGGACGTGAGGATGAAGACAGCGAGCACTGCGAGAACGAGAACGTGGAACTTGGACAGCTTCATCGAATCGACTCCCCGGACACTTCGCCCGTCTCAGCGTCGTCGTGGAAAACTCGTTTGCCGGCGACGTAGACCGACGAGAGGCGAGCGTTCGCTCCGAAAGGATCGCTGTCGAACGCGACGAAGTTCGCCTCGACGCCCTTCTTGAGCACACCGACCTTGCCCTCGAGCCCCAGGAACTTCGCAGGCACCGTCGTGACGGCGCGTACGGCCTCGTCGGGAAGGACTCCGGTCTTGATCATCTGCGCGAGGTGGAAGAAGACGAGCCGGTGCCCGACAACGGAATCGGTCGCCGGAACGAACGCGACGGGCATCCCCTTCTCGAGGAAGCTGCGAGCCGTATTGACCGCGACACTCGTCTCCCAGAGCGTGCCGAAGCGCGGCTCGAGGACGACGCCACGAATCTGCTTCTTCCGCGCGAGCAGCTTCTCGACGACCTCGGGAGGCTGCGGACCCGTCACGAGCACGAAGTCGAACTTGAGCGGGAGCGAGTCGAGGAACGAGAAGAGGTGCTGGATCGCGGCCGGCGACAAGACGCGCAGGAACACCCGTCGTTTGCCTTCGAAGACCTCCATCAGCGGATCCGGCGGCTTCGGCGCTTCCTTCTTCGCTGTCGTCGGAGCCTTGGCAACGCTCGACGGTGGCCGTACGCCCGACGGCAGCGGCCGTCGACCCGGAGAGGGTCGCGGTGTCGGCGTTGGTTTGGGAGGAGTCGGCTTGGGAGGAGATGGCTTGGGAGGAGATGGCTTGGGAGGAGATGGCGCAGGCTTCTCGCCCTTCTTCTTCGCCTCTTCCGCCTTCTTCTTGGCTTCCTCGGCCTTCTTTTTCGCCTCCTCCTCGGCCTTCTTCTTCTCGGCGCGAGCCTTGAGGATGTCGTCGACGGCCTTCTTCCAGTACTTCGTCGCGGCGTCGCGCCAAGTCTTTCCCGACGCGAAGCTCAAGCTCATGTAGACCGACTCGGCGACGACGATCTCCTTGGCGTCCTTCTCCTCGCCGTTCGCAGGGCGAATCACCGAGGCTTGCCCGGCGATGAGACCCGCCGTGCCGTTCGGAACAATCGCGAAAGTCGTGTACGGCGTGCTTCCGAGGCGACGAAAGATCGAGCTCTTCAGATCGATGCCCGAGTGTCCGAGCGACTTGCGCCCGTCGATCGTCCCACCAACCGAGGACGAGGCCCGTCCTCCGCGAGAGTACTCCCCTTGGGTGATGCCGGAGAGCGGATCGACGAGTCCGGGAAGGATGATCGAGTCGCCGAGGTCGACGACTTCCGTGCCTTCGGGCAGCTTCGCGTCGCCGGCCTGCACTCCTTCGACGCGGCCGTCGCGCACGAGCAAGACACCTGGCGAAAACTCGCCGAGCGCGCCTTCGCCCGCTTCGCCGTCGACCGTGACGATGCGAGCCGCCTTGTACGCGGTCAGGCCCTTTCCTTCGGGCGCCTTCGCTTCCGGGGCCTTGGCGCTCTCGTCCTTCAGCTTCTCCTCCTGCGACGAAATCGCGGCAGGAAGAGCGCAGACGAGGCCGATCGCCAAGCCCGAGAACAGTCGTGAGAGTCGAATCTTCATCCGCGTTCTTTCCTCAGAAACGCTGCGGCTCTTTGCGAGTGTCGTAGACGACGCGTCCGTCGATCATCGTCAGCACAGCCTTGCTGCGCGGGTCGAGCGGCGAGCCCGTCCAAATCACGAGGTCCGCGTCCTTCTTGGCCTCGATGCTTCCGATGCGGTCTTGGATGCCAAGCGAGCGCGCGGCGTGAATCGTGATACCGCGAAGCGCGACGTCGTCCTTGAGACCCAAGCGCACGGCCATCGTCGCCTGGTAGATCAGCTCTTCGGCCGGAATCACGGGGGCATCGGTGTTGACACCGATGTCCTTGACACCACCCTTGTACCACTCGTACGCGAGTCCGCGATATCCACCCTCGCGATAGTCGAAGCGGAACTCGCGGGGACCGTTCATCACCTGGATCTTGCGTGCGGCGACCTCGGGAGCCATCTCGAAACCGTCGAAGGTTCCGTGGTCGATGACGACCCAGAGCTTCATCTCGTCGTGGAGGATGCGCAGCGTCGAGTGAATCAGCTGGTAGCCCTGCGTGTGAACGACGACCGGATACTCGCGATGGAAGAGACCTCGGAAGTACTCGAGTCGCGGGTTCTTCGCGGGCTTCTCCTTCGTCTTGCCGGCCTCGTAGTCGTCCCAAGCCTTCGTGTAGGCCTGGCCCTCACGGAGCGCGTTGCGGATCAACCAGTTCATGCCGATGCGGCTGTAGCCGATGTCGCCACCGCGACGCTCGGGGTTGCCTCCTTGGGCGATCTTGAGAGCGCCAGGGAAGCGGATGATCATGTCCTTGCGCGTCTTCCCGGCCGTCTTGATCAACGTGCCGAAGCCACCCATGTTCGTTCCGGAGCCCGGAATGAACAGCGCGGTCGTGACGCCACCGGCCTGCGCGCGCTTGAGAAGCGCGTTCCCCGGAACGACGTTGTCGAGCGTGCGGAATCCCGAGTTGATCGGGTAGACCATGTCGTTGAGGTCCGTTCCGCCGATGTGGGAGTGCAGCTCGACGAATCCCGGAACGATCCAACGGCCACTCGCGTCGATGAGCTCGTAACCGGCAGGCGCCGACCAATCCTTCGCCGGGGCGGCGATGACCTGCTGGATCTACCCGGCGTTGACGAGGACGACGCCGCCGTCATGGACGCCCTTCGTGATCGTGACGACCTTG
>CAYZGY010000486.1:0-6397 GCA_964478085.1 uncultured Planctomycetia bacterium | reverse complement strand
AGGAGGCGCACGAGCTTTACCCGCAGGCGTCCGCCGACGGCAAGCGCATCGCGTTCGTCGCCGACGAGGAGATCGAGGACAAACGCGTTCGCAGCGTCTACGTCATGCGCCGCGACGGCAGCGAGCGTACGCTGGTCGAACGCAACGCCCGCCAGCCGACTTGGAGCCCCGACGGTCGCACGCTCGCGTACCTGCGCGGCGAGTTCGACAAGTTCACCGTCACCGACTTCGCCTCGAAGGGCATCTTCTTCTACGACTGCGAGACGAAGAAGACGCGTGCGCATCCGAACAACGCGAAGATCCATCACCTCTACAACCCGACGTGGACGCCCGATGGGAATTGGATCATCGCGACCGTGCATGGCGGCATGGGATTCGGCCACGCGATTCTCGCTCTGCCCGTCGATGGAAAAGAGGTCTTCGATCTCAAGATCGGTGGTTGTCGACCGACGATCAGTCCGGACGGAAAGCTGCTCTGCTGGGGTCTCAATGATCACACGATAGCCGTCGGAGACTTCACCGTCGAGGGCGGAACACCGAAGGTCTCGAACATTCGCAAGCCGATCATCGGCCGCAAGCACACCTACCACTCGGAGTGGTCTCCCGACGGCAAGTACCTGACCTTCAGCTACGGCCCGGGTGGTCGCGTGAAGGCGATCGGCCCGGGAACGAGTCGCGGACTGGCGGAGTTCGTCGGCGTGCGTGCGGAGTGGGATCTCTACGTCGTTCGTGCCGAGGGCGGTCCGTGGGCGCGGTTGACGACGAATGGCGCTTCGAACAAGGAGTCCGAATGGCTGCCCGCGGTGAAGTGAGCTTCGGGGATCTAAGACTCGCAAGCATCGTCGTGCTCCTCGCCCTCCTGTCGATGACGACCGGATGTCGCAAGACCGACGGAAACGAGAGCGGGGCGATCGCACCCTCGGTCGAGGTAACTTCGAAGCTCGGCATCGCGATGGTCGTCATCCCCGGCGGGACCTTCGAGATGGGCTCGGAGAAGGGCCGCGACAACGAATCGCCCGTTCACGTCGTCATGCTCGACGCGTTCGTCATCGACAAGTACGAGGCGACGCAGGATCTCCTCGCGAAGCTCCAGATCCCCGATCCCTCGCAGTTCAAGGATCCGCGGCGTCCCATCGAGCAAGTGCGTTGGTCCGACGCGGCGATGTTCTGTAACGAGCGTTCGCGCGCCGAAGGCCTCGAGCCCTGCTACGACGAGGATACGCTCGAGTGCAACTTCGACGCGAACGGCTACCGTCTGCCGACGGAAGCCGAGTGGGAGTACGCGTGTCGTGCCGGCGCGCCGCCGACCGCGAGCTACGGCTTCTCGGGTGGCGAAGAGGAGCTCGGCGCTCACGCGTGCTACGCGGCGAGCTCGGGCAAGAGGACGAAGCCGGCCGGGAAGACTCGCGGAAACGTCTGGGGGCTCTGCGACATGCACGGCAACGTCGCCGAGTGGTGCCACGACGTCTACACGCCGGGCTACTACGCCAAGTGCCCCGCGAAGAATCCGCGCGGGCCCGAAAGCGGCAAGAATCGCGTCATCCGTGGCGGCTCCTGGCATTCGACCGCAGAGGCGTGTCGTTCGACCTACCGCCATTTCGCCGATTGGGGCACGACCGACGCGTGCTTCTCCGACAACACCGTCGGCTTTCGTTGCGTGCGTCGCGCGACTCCCGAAGAGATCGAAAAGCTCGCCGCGGCGGCTGCGAGTCAGTAGCGCCCAGCTCTCTTTCACCTGTGCTTTTCCACACGTGGCCATTCCTCGTCTTCTTCGCGATCTTCTACGCGCTCTATCTCCTCGTGCGCGGGACGAAGTTTCGCGTGCCGCTGCTCCTCGTCGCGTCGTACGTCTTCTACGCGTGGTGGAGTCCGCGTTATCTCGTCCTGATCGTATTCTCGACGCTCGTCGACTACTTCTGCGTCAAGAGCATGTCGCGGTCGGAGCGAAAGAAGCTCTGGCTCGGGATCAGCATCGCGAACAACCTCGCTCTGCTCGGATTCTTCAAGTACGGCGAGTTCGTCGTCGACAACGTCAACGCGCTTCTCGGCCTCGTGAATCTCGGCTTCGAGGTCGTCGAGCCGGACGTGCTGCTGCCTGTCGGCATCTCGTTTTACACGTTTCAGTCGCTCAGCTACACGATTGACTACTACCGCGGCAAGATCGACGCCGAGCCGAGCGTCGTTCGCTTCGCGGCCTTCGTCGCGCTCTTCCCGCAGCTCGTCGCCGGACCGATCGAGCGAGCGAGCGCGCTTCTGCCGCAGCTCGCGCGTACGCCGAAGATCACCCTCGACGACATCACCGACGGCGCGTCGCTCTTCCTCGTCGGAATCTTCAAAAAGGTCGCGCTCGCGAACTACCTGGCGCTTTACGTCGACGCCGTCTACGCCGTTCCCGATCAGCACTCCTCGCGGGAGCTCCTCCTCGCGACGTTCTTTTTCGCGTGGCAGATCTACTTCGACTTCAGCGGTTACACCGACATGGCCCGCGGCATCGCGCGGACGATGGGAATCCGTCTGATGATCAACTTCCGGAATCCGTACACGGCGACAGACCTCGGCGATTTCTGGAAGCGCTGGCACATCAGCCTCTCGACGTGGTTTCGCGACTACGTCTACGTTCCGCTCGGAGGAAATCGTGGCGGCTGGGCGCGGACACGTATCAACATCGCGCTGACGATGTTGATCTCGGGACTCTGGCACGGCGCGGCGTGGACTTTCGTGATCTGGGGAGCGATCCATGCGATCGGACGAATTGCGACTCTCGGGCTCGAGCGCAGTGAAGCGTACCGAGAGCGCACGCCGAAGATCCTCAAGCAGGCGCTCGTCTTCGCGTTCGTCTGTCTCGCGTGGATTTTCTTCCGCGCGCAGTCGCTCGACGATGCGCTCTTCATTCTCGGGCGCATCGCCTTACCGAGTCTCGAGGATCCGCTCTACCCGGCCTTGGCGATGTCGCTCGTCCTCTGCGTCTGGGCGTACCAGCTCGTTTACGAGTCGTTCTTGCGGCCGCTCTTGACGCTCAGCTTGGTGCGCGTCGCACTCGTGACGTTCATGATTCTCTACCTCGTGTTCGCGCCGTCTTCGGGCGATACTCCGTTCATCTACTTCCAGTTCTGAGGCGATGGAAAACCGAGAACCGACGACGGAAGTCAACGAGCAGCCGAGCGACGATTTCGGCGCCAACGCGATTCGCCTCAATCTCGGCGAGTGGATCATCGTCGCGATTCTCGTGTCGGTCGCGGTTCTGCTCGGTCCGTGGATCTGGAAGCGCTACGAGGCCTACGAGCCCGATGCGACCTACCGCATGCCCTTCGCGATGAGCGAGGACTACTGGCATTTCGAGCGCCTCGCCGAGCACGCGAAAGAGAGCGAACGTGTTTTCGTCGTCGGCGACTCGGTCGTCTGGGGCGAGTACGTTCTCCCGGGCCAGTCGATCGCGGGGCAGCTCAATCGCCGGACCGAGAGCGAGCGATTCGCGAATCTCGGCGTCGCGGGAATCCACCCGGTCGCGCTCCTCGGGCTACTCGCGCACCATGGTGAGGCGATTCGCGATGCGCAAGTGATTCTGCACCTCAACCTGCTTTGGATGAGCTCGCCGAAGAGGGACCTTCAGTCAAACGAGGAGTTTCGCTTCAACCACCCACGCCTCGTGCCGCAGCTCTTCGCCGACCTTCCGAGCTACCGAGCGAACGCGTCCGAGCGCATCGGCATCGCGCTCGAGCGCCGCATCGATGCGTGGAACTGGGTGCGCCACGTTCGCATCGCGTACTTCGACTCTCAGGATCTTCACCATTGGACGGTCGAGAATCCGAAGAGCGATCCGTGGAGTCAGATCACCTTCGAGCTTCCCGCACCGCGCACGGAGCTTCGTCACTCGAGCGTCGATTGGACCGAGCGCGGCATCCGTGTACAGGATTTCGACTGGGTCGAGCTCGATAGCTCGACCCAGTGGGCCGCGTTTCGGAGGTGTGTCGACGTGCTCCGAGCGCGTGGGAATACGCTTCGCGTCGTTGTCGGGCCGCTGAACGAGCACCTGATGACGGACGCGTCGAAGGCGGGGCACACGAAGCTCGTCGAGGCCGCAAAGGCGTGGCTCGAGTCGGAGGGGTTACCCTCGGTCGTTCCCGACGTGTTGCCTTCGAACGAATACGCGGACGCGAGCCACCCGCTCGCACCCGGTTACGCCCGACTCGTCGAAGCGCTCGGGTGGGAGGAGTAGCTCGCGTCCGCGCTACTTGCGGTCTACGGGCAGGTGTTGACCGCGCCCGCGGTCGGAGGCGCGACGAAGAACGCCGAGCCATCGAGTCGAGCCGGCGCGCAGCGTTGAATCGACTCCCCGTCCTTGTCCCCGTTTTCGCCTTCGTCTCGCTGTACGCCGCCGACGCCGAGGAGCGGGTCGATGAGGCCCGCGTCGTCACCGTCGTTCGTTCCGTGGACCACCGCGTCGATGAGTCCTGCCGGCGGGATCGCCGAGTCGTTGGGGAAGTCCGCCGCAGCGCCTTGCACGAGCGCGACCGCGTCGGCACCGTTCTGCAGCTGATTGGTCGGCCCGGGCCATGTCGCTTGAGGAGCGGGAGCGAAGCCGGCTGGACCGACAATGAAGAGACCGTCACCGTTCGTGACCCCGTTGAGATCGATCGCCTGGTACGACCGATCGTCGGAACCGTTGTAGAGCACGATCGCGTAGCCCGAAAGATCCACCCCGGCGACACCGGCGCCGATCTCGACGAACTCTCCAGCGTCCGTGCCGGCCTGGTCGGCGTCGACCTCGTTGATGACGAGATGAACGACAGTTACCGTGAACGGATCCGTTGCGCCGCCGGTCGTCATGACGACGAGGTCGCGGTCTCCCGTGGGGGTCAAGTCAGGTACGTCCGTCACCGTGATCTGCGTCGGCGAATCGACGCTGAAGCTCTGAAGCTCGCCACCGAGAAGCACGGAGGTGACGTCCTCGAAGCCGTTTCCGTTGATGACGAATCCTGCGCCGTGCGCGATGACCGCGAAGTCGGTCGACGAGATCGACAGTCCCGACGCGAGCGACGTGAACATCGCAGAGTTCGCCGCGGGATCGACACCCGCACCGAGCAGACTGGTGACGGTGTCGGAGACGGTCACGGTGTAGTCCGTGCTCGGCGTCTGTTCTTCGGTCGTAAGCGTGATCGCGGTGCCGTCGACAGCGGCGTCCAGCGCAACAATAGCCGGCACGAACGTGAACTGCGTGCCGGGGGCTGTGACGCTCGCCGGGTCGATCTCGAGGTCGAAGGTCAGCTCGACGGTGGTTTCGGACGTCGCCGCCGCACCCGTGACCTGCGGTGCCGGCGGGGCCGGGCACGAATCGACGACGATGTCGATTTCCGCGTACGCCGAGGGTTGCGCCTGATCGCGAAAGCGCCACATCGGGCCCGTGACGTCAAGTACGCAGCCCGGGCCGAAGTTGTGAACCGTCGCCAGGGCGTCGTGGAGAGCCTGAGGAATACGCAAGCGCAGAGCCGAGTCCCCCGCGACTCCGTCCGTTTCGACAACCGCCGAGACGTGACCGCTTCCTGCACCGCCGAAGTTCCCGTCGATCGTCACGACGACGTTGAGCAGCTCGCTTTCGTAGTTGTCGAGATTTGACACGAGATCCTCGGCGAGCGAGACGTCCTGAATCAGCGTTGTGACGTCGAAGCCCGTGTCGTCGATCGTGAGATTTTCGATCGCGCGTGCGTTGCGTGCGTCGAAGATCGTCCCCATCTCCGTAATCGTGAACGAGACGGTGTCACCGACCATCGGCATCGGGTCCATCGTCGTCCAGTCGACGTCGACGGCGAGTGCAGGACCTTCCTGATCGGCCTGGACGAAGAAGCCGGCCGGCGCCGAGCCGACCGCCGGGCGACGGTAGGTGACGATCGCGCCGTCGATGGCGAGCGAGGCCGCGCCGTCGCCCGCACGGCGCGCCCCCCCCAACTGGGCCCAGGGGTCGGCCCGTGGATAGGGGCCCGAGACCACCCTGACGTCCCCTAGACAGTAGACGGACGGCTGTGCTTGCGCGAAGAAGCGGCCCATCGGACCGACGATCTGAAGCTCGCAGCCTTCGACGAAGTTGTGCTCGAGCGCCAGCACGTCGCGAAGATTCGAGGGCATGCGCAGCTTGAGGTTCGACTCGCCCGTGATTCCGGGCGTGTCGACCTGACTCGACGAGAAGCCGCTGCCCGCGAAGCCGAAGGCGCCGACGAGCGTGCAGTCCATCGCGACGAGCTCGCTTTCGTACTGATCGAGGTTGTCGACGAGATCTGCCGCGTCGGAGACTTCCTGCTCGAGCGCGCCGACGGCGACTCCGGTCTCGACGACCACGAGATCCGCATACGTGACGACCGTCCGCGCGCCACCGCTCGTACCGATTTCCGTGGCTCGGAAGTCG
>CAYZGY010000485.1:0-6400 GCA_964478085.1 uncultured Planctomycetia bacterium | reverse complement strand
GGCACTGTCGTTCCACTCGAGGGAGACCTGTGCCTCGCCCGCGGTCGCGACGAGGTTCGTCGGCGCCGCGGGAGCGGTGAGATCCGGAGAGAAGAGACCGGCCGAGGTCCAGCAGGCGTGATCGAACTCACCGGCGACTTGCACGCTCGTGCAGCAGTCGATGAGGAAGACGGCCGTGCGTCCGTTCGCGGCAGCGCCCGTAGCCGGGAGGGCCGAGCCGATGAGCGTGCCGTTGCGCCAGACGTAGTAGCGACCCGTCGAGCCGTCGTAGCCGATGCGGAAGTCGACGAAGTCCTGCGAGTTGTCACCTTCGTCGAGTTGTTCACCACCGAAGATGTAGGTCGCGTTCGTGTCGACGCGCAGGATGAAGCGTGTCGATCCGTTGGCGAGCCAGAGGATGGCGCCGGCGTTCGCTTCGGAGCTCGCCGTGACGCGGAGTCGTACGTCGAAGGTGTACGAGGTCGAGCTGTCGATCTCATTGGCCCACGCGGAGCCGTCCTGGAGCGTGATCGACTGCTGTCCAGCAGCGACCGTCTCGAAGATCAGGCGACCGTCGAAGGTCGTCAGCGTCGGCGGATCGGGATCGTTCTGGTTCCAGGCTGCGTCCTCGGCCCAGCCCGTGGCCGCTCCTTCGACGGACGGCAGAACGCCGTTCTCCTCGAAGAGGAGGCAGTGCGGGAAACCGAAGGGGCCGGCTTCCGGCGGCGCCGTCGAGGAAGCGCTCGCCTCGTTCGACGTATCGGACTCGTTGTCCGAAGCATCGACGGCCGTGACGACGTAGAAGTACTCGACGCCGTCGTCGACGTCGGTGTCTGCATACGCGCTGATCGCGACGCCTTCGGCGAGAAGGTCGTACGGTCCGCCCGCAGCCTCACCACGGAAGACGTTGTAGCTGAGCACATCGTCTTCGGGGTTCGTGTCCCAGTCGAGGTTGATGATCCCGAAGGCACCCTCCGCCACGAGACCGGTCGGAGCGCCCGGGGGCGTCTCGTCGACGATGGTCGCCGGCGGATAGACACCCGTCGCGTCCCAGCAGGCGTAGTCCATCTCGCCTTCGACGATGATGCTCGAACAGCAGTCGATGAGGAAGATCGCCTTTCGAGCCGTCGCCGCATCGGGCGGAACGCCGTCACCGACGAGGATGCCGTTGCGCCAGATGAAGTAGCGCTGCGTCACACCGTCGTAGCCGACGCGAATGTTGACGAGGCGCGAGGTGTTGTCACCTTCGTGAAGCTGCAGACCGCCGAGCGTCGTCAGCGAGTTCGTTCCGACGACGACGACGATGCGGTTGCCGCCGTTCGCGAGCCAGAGGACCGTGCCGCCTTCGGCGGCCGAAGTGCGAACGCTCGTCTCGAAGGTGTACGAAGTACTTCCGGAGATCGTCGTCGACCATGCCGAGATGCCGTCGTCGGGCTGATCGAGCGAGTGCTGACCGGGCAGCGCGGAGCTGAAGCGAAGGAGACCGCCCTCGACGCTGAGCGTCGGGAGCTCGCCTTCCGTCGCGTTCCACGTTGCGGAAAGCGTCCCGCCATCCGCGGCTCCTTCGACGTCGGGCAGCTCGCCGTCGGTATCGAAGAGAAGGCAGCGCGCGAAGCTGTCGGGATCACTCTCCGGGCCGAAGCCGGACGTTGCGCTGACCTCATCCGATGCTGCGGATTCGTTCTCCGAAGCGTCGACGGCGGTGACGATGTAGAACATCTCGACGCCGTCTTCCGTGCCCTCGTCGGTGAAGGCGCTCGGACCGACACCTTCGGCGATGAGCTCGTAGCCACCGACACCTCCGCCGCCACCCTGCGATGCGGAGCGGTACACGTTGTAACCGGCGACGTCATCTTCCGAGTTCGCGTCCCAGTCGAGCGAGATCGCACCGACACCGCTCTGAGCGATCAGACCCGTCGGCGCGGCAGGCGGTTCGACATCCGGTCCGCCACCCGGGGGCGGGTAGGCGCCCGTCGCGTCCCAACAGATGTAGTCGAGCTCGGCGTCGCACTCGTTGGCGCCGCCGAAGTCGGCGAGGATGACCCAGTTGTTGGCGTGCTGGAGATCGGAGGGGCCAAGATCCGTACCGATCTCGATGCCGTTGCGCCAGACGGTCTGGAGTCCGGTGTCGCCGTCGTGCGCGATGCGGATCGTGACGAAATCGGTCGCGTTGTCACCTTCGTGAAGAACAGCGGTGGTGCGACCGTGCATGACTTCATCGGTGCGGATCTGAAGGACGGCGGTCTGGGAAGCAACGCCGTTGCCGAGCCAGAACGTGAAGCCGGGCTGCGTGCCACCCTGATCGGTGACGCGAAGACGCGTCTCGAAGGTGTACGAGGTGCCCGGGTCGACTTCTTGCGCCCAAGCGGATGTGTCCGTCGGCTGACGGATATCGTGACCACCGCCGACACCGACGGTCTTGAGCTTCATCGTGCCACCGGAGACCTCGAGCGAAGGACGCGGCGTCTCGCCACCGAGGACGTTCCAGCCGTTGACCTCGACCCAGCCGTCGGCGGCACCTTCGACCGAAGGGACCTCGCCGTCGGTCTCGAACTCGAGCTTGTGCGCGAAGGTCGAGGAGTCGACCGCGGGAGCGTGCGCAGCGCCGGCGACCCAGCGAAGGAACTCGAGCTCGCCACGCGCGGCGGTGGAGCCGCAGCAATCGAAGAGGATGAGGCGGTTGTTGCCGTCGCCGGCGCTCGGAGCGACGTCATCGCCGATGAGGGCTCCGTCGCGGTAGATGTCGTAGGTCTGCGCGCCGCCGTCGTAGGCGATGCGAAGGAGGATCGGCGCGGCGCTGTTGTCGTCGGTGTTGAGCTCACCGCCGGGTCCGTCGGCGGAGATGGAGCCCGTACCGACGCGAAGGAGAAGACGGTTCGAGCCGTTGCCGGCCCAGATGATCATGCCGCCGATGTCCTCGAGGACCTGAACCTCCATCTCGAGCGTGTAGGAGGTGGTACCGTCGACCTCGGCTTCCCAAGCGGAGCCGCCGTCCATGTGGATCCAAGGCGTTCCGGCAGCGGTTCCGCTTGCCGAGAAGCTGTTGAACTTGAGGAGTCCACCCGACACCTCGAGCGTCGGAGCGCTGATCGGCTGGCCGACGATGTTCCAAGCGGTCTCTTGCCAGCCATCGGCTGCACCTTCGACCGATGGAATTTCGTTATCCGTGTCGAAGAGCAGCTTGTGCGCGAACGTGGAGGCATCGCGGCCATCGCCTTCCGCCGCCGGAGCGTACGCACCCGTCGCATCCCATCGGATGTAGTCGAGCTCGGCGTCGCACTCGTTGGCGCCGCCGAAGTCGGCGAGGATGACCCAGTTGTTGGCGTGCTGGAGATCGGAGGGGCCAAGATCCGTACCGATCTCGATGCCGTTGCGCCAGACGGTCTGGAGTCCGGTGTCGCCGTCGTGCGCGATGCGGATCGTGACGAAATCGGTCGCGTTGTCACCTTCGTGAAGAACAGCGGTGGTGCGACCGTGCATGACTTCATCGGTGCGGATCTGAAGGACGGCGGTCTGGGAAGCAACGCCGTTGCCGAGCCAGAACGTGAAGCCGGGCTGCGTGCCACCCTGATCGGTGACGCGAAGACGCGTCTCGAAGGTGTACGAGGTGCCCGGGTCGACTTCTTGCGCCCAAGCGGATGTGTCCGTCGGCTGACGGATATCGTGACCACCGCCGACACCGACGGTCTTGAGCTTCATCGTGCCACCGGAGACCTCGAGCGAAGGACGCGGCGTCTCGCCACCGAGGACGTTCCAGCCGTTGACCTCGACCCAGCCGTCGGCGGCACCTTCGACCGAAGGGACCTCGCCGTCGGTCTCGAACTCGAGCTTGTGCGCGAAGGTCGAGGAGTCGACCGCGGGAGCGTGCGCAGCGCCGGCGACCCAGCGAAGGAACTCGAGCTCGCCACGCGCGGCGGTGGAGCCGCAGCAATCGAAGAGGATGAGGCGGTTGTTGCCGTCGCCGGCGCTCGGAGCGACGTCATCGCCGATGAGGGCTCCGTCGCGGTAGATGTCGTAGGTCTGCGCGCCGCCGTCGTAGGCGATGCGAAGGAGGATCGGCGCGGCGCTGTTGTCGTCGGTGTTGAGCTCACCGCCGGGTCCGTCGGCGGAGATGGAGCCCGTACCGACGCGAAGGAGAAGACGGTTCGAGCCGTTGCCGGCCCAGATGATCATGCCGCCGATGTCCTCGAGGACCTGAACCTCCATCTCGAGCGTGTAGGAGGTGGTACCGTCGACCTCGGCTTCCCAAGCGGAGCCGCCGTCCATGTGGATCCAAGGCGTTCCGGCAGCGGTTCCGCTTGCCGAGAAGCTGTTGAACTTGAGGAGTCCACCCGACACCTCGAGCGTCGGAGCGCTGATCGGCTGGCCGACGATGTTCCAAGCGGTCTCTTGCCAGCCATCGGCTGCACCTTCGACCGATGGAATCTCGTTATCCGTCTCGAACTCGAGCGCGTGCGGAAAGTCAGCAGAATCTTTCGGATCCAGCGCGAACGAATGCGACGCACCGAAGAGGCACGCCGCGACGAGCGCGAGCATCGACACCTTGTTACGACTATTCATGGCTCGTCTCCTTGATACCCTCGTTTCAGAACCCCGTTCTATTCCTCGATCCGCAGCGAGTGCTGCAGACGTTATTCAGTTCTCTTTCAGGCGATTCGAGCGCTTCAGACGTTCGAAGACGTACACGCGGCCGTTGCGGATGTGTGCGACCATCCAGGCGCCGGCTCCCTCGGCGTCGCGTTCACGCAGAAGTCGCACGAGCGTCGCGTGGTCCTTCCACGTGCTCTCGGCAGCTTCGAGCGTCAAGAGTGACGGATCGGCGAGAAGTGGACCGAAGGCCTGCGCCGCGAGGAGAAGATCCTTCGCGATCTTGGTGATCCAGCGATTGCGCGACGCGTCAATCAATACGTGGTGGAAGCGTTCCTCGTCCGCGACCCAGCGATGGGCGACGTCTTCGTCCGCGACCTGGGGATCGTTACCCCGGATCCGGCCGGCGAGCTCGTGCCAGTCGTCGCAAACCTCGGCGAGCTCTTCGAGCTCGTCTTCCGTGATGTTCGCGGCAGCTTTCATCGCGGCAAAGGGCTCGAGGTGCTCGCGAAGATCGTAGAGCTCGACTAGCGAGCGGCGATCGAGCCGGCGCACGAACGCACCGCCGCCGCGCACGTAGTCGACCAGCCCTTCACTCGCGAGCTGATTGATGGCCTCGCGCACCGGAGTGAAGCTGACGCCGAGCTCCTCCGCGAGCGTTCGATTGACGAGCCTCGCGCCCGGGGGAAGTTCTCCGCGGGCGAGTTTCTGTCGGAGCTGGTTGTACGCGCGTCGTGCGAGCGTTTCCTTCATGCCGTCTCGAGACCTCTCGGGACCACTTTTTTCGACCGAAGGCAATTTTGTTATAACATGCTGTTGCAGTCAATAGCACTTGCCGATAATCCTGAAGCTCTGTGGAAAACGCCGGCTCGAAATCTAGGGACTCAGGAATCAGCGATGAGAGAGAATCTCCGAACTCGTTTGTTCAGATCGGTTTGTGCCCTTCTTTCGGCCGTCGCCGCGACGGTCGCGACGAATCCCGCGAGCGCGGAGCCACGCCGTGTCGCGTGCGTTGGCGACAGCATCACGTACGGTTCGGGGCTTGCCGACCGCCGCGCGTCGAGCTATCCCGCCCGACTCGGACGCCTTCTCGGTGAAGACTTCATGGTGCGGAACTTCGGTCGCAGCGGTTCCTCGGTGCTGGCCGCGACGAAGACGAGCGGAGGACGCTTCCTCGGCTCGAAGGAGCACGCGGCATCGCTCGCGTTTCGCCCGCAGATCGTCTTCATCAACCTCGGCATCAACGACATCAACTTCTTTCGCGGTCGCGAGTCAGCCTTCGAGTCCGAGTACGGTGAGCTGATCCGCACGTACTCCTCGCTGGCCGAAAAGCCGAAAGTCTTCGTGTGGTCGCCGCTCGCTCCGTTGATGCCCGGGCACCGTTTTCATCCGCTCGACGTGGAAATCGGCGCGGTGATGGCCGAGCGGATTCGGAGCGCGGCGGTCGCCGAAGGCGCGCAGACGATCGACATGCGCACGCCGCTCTCCGCCCGCGCGGCGCTCTTTCCCGATCGCATCCATCCCGACGCGTCGGGCGCGGCGATCATCGCTCTCGAGACGGCGCTCGTGTCGCTCGACAGTTTCGAGACGCTTCCCGCCGGCGAATTCCGCGAGCTCGAGTCAGCGATCGGTTCTTGGAGTGCGGCTAAGGGACACGCCGAGATCGATCCTCATCATCGATTCGACGGCTTGCAATGCCTCCACCTCTTCGGCGGCAAGGACCGCAGCGTCGAGCTCGAGATCGCGGGCGAGAGAGCAGGACCCGTGTCGCTTACGTTTCAAGCCGAGCGGTGGACGAGTCGTTAGCCGTTCGACTTTGCCCTCGACGCACGCC
>CAYZGY010000484.1:0-6419 GCA_964478085.1 uncultured Planctomycetia bacterium | reverse complement strand
GTGCCGATCGTCTACTTCGCCATTCGCGTGTTCGGGTCGGAGAGCCACCCGATGCAGATGACGGCCAAGGACTCGTCGATCGTCGTCACACGTTGGTTCGGCGCGGCTGCGTTTCTCGTGCTCTACCTCGCGATGATGCGTCACCGCCGTCGCATCTACGAAAACCGTGCTCGACTCGATCGACTCGAAGGCGCGTTCTCGCGCGTTGAAATCTGAGGATTGACCATGAAGACTCGAATGAGAACCCTGCTCCTTTCCGCGCTCTTCGTCCTCACGTCGATCGGCCTGAGCGCACAGAACCTTCCTCCGGAAGGCGTCGAAGCACCCCAGGCGGCAAACAGTGCCGCCGAAGGCGCGACGAAAACCGGATCCGAGGGTCAGATGGCTTTCGGCGCTGCCAAGTCATCGGTGCGCCCCGACTTCGGAAGCTATGTATTCTGGGCGTACGGATTGACGTGCGTCCTGCTCTTCGGCTTCACGCTCTACACACTCGTCCAGACGAAGAAGATGGACGAGCGTGCCGCGTACCTCGAAGAGCGTTTTTCGCGTGCGCATCCCGTCGAATCGACCGCTTCGTAGGGGGCGATAAAGCGTCCCTTCCCGTGTGCGTAAGGTTCTGATTCCGGTAGTGTTGCGTAAACTTATCGGCCGCGATCGGAAACCAATTGGCGATTGCATCGACTCGAGTCGAGCCTTAGAATTCCCATCGTTCGGTTGGGGAATTCCTACCCCTCCCTGCCAAGCGGTTCTTCCGAACCACACACGCAAGTACTCCCGATGAGCGCGGCGATGGACATGATCACCAAAGAGACGGCGCCTGAAGGTCTGAGCTCTCCCGACGAAGTTCTCAAGCGAGTTCCCCTTCTCGAGCGTGTCGTCCGTGACGTGATCGACCGCTACGGCTCGCGCCGCAAGTCGAAGGAGCGACTCGAGGAGCTCGTCGTGATCTCGCGACAGTTCAGCTCCTGCGAGATCCAGGAGACGATCAACAACTTGCGCCGTCAAATCGGCGAGTACGACCAGGACATGGATTCGTACGACAAGGAAGTCCGTCTCCTCGGAGGGATACTTCGCGACGCCCGTCGTGGTCTCGTCTACTTCTACTCGGAGAAGGAAGGTCGTCGCATCTTCCTCGTCTGGGATCCGGCTCACCCCGAGGCGGTGTCCTGGCACGAGCTCGACGAGAGCTTTGCCGATCGCACGCCGGTCGAAGACCTCAAGACCCGACGCGCTGCCGCAAAAAAAGGCGGCCTGTGATTTCTTAGGGGGCTTTCGGGAAGCCCCGTCTCGATCGTGGCTGCGCCACGCTCGATTCACCCCAACCAGCAGGGCGTTTCCTGAAAACGTAAGCTCCTCCGATGCCTCTCTTCGACTTCCGCTGTGCCGAGTGCGACCACGACTTCGAGGAGCTCGTCGGTTCGCGGTCGAGCGACGATGCGGTCGAGTGTCCGTCTTGCGGAAAGGAGGGGACGTCGGAGCGGCAGCTCTCGGCCTTTGCCGTGAGCGGTGACTCTTCACCGCGCGGTGGTGGTGCACGCCCGAGCGGTCCGTGTGGCTCGGCCTGCGGTTGCCATCCGCATTAGTCGCGCGTTCGTTTCTTGATCGGACCGATCGATGAGCGTCGAGGAACACAAGTCGCGTGCGAAGGACCTCGACGTCCTGCGCTCGACCGTCATCACGGTCAGTGACACGCGGACGCTCGAGACCGACACGAGCGGTCAGACGATCGTCCAGCGTATGGAGAAGGCCGGCCACGAGGTCGTCGAGCGTACGGTCGTTCCCGACGACCCCGAGAAGATCGAGCGCGTCCTGCGCTACTGGCTCGGGGCCGAGGTCGACGTCGTGATCCTAAACGGCGGCACGGGCGTCTCGCCGCGTGACGGGACCGTCGAGATCGTCGAGGCGGCGCTCGATCGAGAGCTTCCCGGATTCGGCGAGCTTTTTCGGTATCTGAGCTTCGGGCAAATCGGTTCGGCTGCTATGCTCAGCCGAGCTGTCGGGGGAGTAGCCCGCGAGAAGGTCGTCTTCTCGCTACCGGGCTCGCGCAAAGCGGTCGAGCTCGCGCTCGATGAGCTGATCATCCCCGAGATCGGTCACCTGATAGCTCAGATCCGAGGAGTCTGACCGATTCTTCCGTATTCGACGTTTCACTTGTTCGTCACCGCCTGTGCGGCGGGAATCGCGGCTGCGCTCGTGTTCGTCCCGCTGAAGGATTTCGGTCGGCGGTTCTTCGTTCTCATGAGCCTGATCGCGGTCGTGTTCATCGGTCTCGCGACGGTCGATCGCGGTCTCGAGGTGAGCTACTGGCATATCGCGTGCGCGGCGCTCCTCGTCGTGTACAACGTGATCCTGCCGAAACAGCCCGGGGTGGATCCGACGACACGCGGTGTCGACGATGGGCTTTCAGAAAGCTCGGCTGGATGGAAGGTCGCGAAGGTGAGCGCGACGCTCTGTCTCATCGGAGCGGTCGTCTGCGGATTCGTCGGCGTCTCCGTCGATGCGATGGCGCTTCGAACCGATCCTTTGGCAGACGACGTGTCGTCGGCCGGGGCGATCAGCGCCTTCGGTGCGATTTCGGGCGCGGTGACGAGCGCGCTTCTGCTCGGGGCGGCGCTCGTGTCGATGGTTCTCGGTCACTGGTACCTCGTGTCGCGAAAAATCTCGTTCGGACCGCTTCGCCATCTGACCCGGCTGCTCGCGATCGCGCTGGTCGTACGCATCGTGATCATCGGAGTCGGAGCAGGAGGGCAGAGCGAGTTTTGGGAGCCGTACGTGACGCGTTTCGACTCGATGCGCTTTCTCGCCTCCGACGGGGTATTCCTTCTCTCGCGCGTGCTCTTCGGGATTCTCGTTCCTGCGATCCTCGTGCCTCTCGTCTGGCGTTGCGTGAAAATCGAGTCGAACCAATCGGCGACGGGAATTCTCTACGTCATCGTCGCGTTCGTGATCTTAGGAGAGATCCTCTCGAAGCACTTCCTGGTCAATATTAACTTGCTGATTTAAAATAGCGGCGTGAGTAAGGAAGACGATCCCAACCAGGGCACGACGGCCGATCAGCTCTCCGGGGAATTGCCGGAGCAACCGGCGGTTCAGGCGCCGTCGTACCGTGCGTCGATGCAGTTCGCCTGTCCGCGTTGCGAGTCGGAGTTTCACTGTGCGGTCGGCCGGCCGATCGGGGCAGAGGAAGATGCCGTTCCGTTCGCATTGCCCTCGGGTTGCCCGGCGTGTGAGTGGGAATTCGAGGGGCGGGTCGTCGAGGAGCGGGCCGAAACGCAGCCCGACATCGATCAGCCGATCTCGGCGTGCGTCGTCTGCGGCAACGAAGAGTTCTACGTCCAGAAGGACTTCAATCGGCAGCTCGGGTTTTGGGTCGTGTTGATCTCGTTCACGATCATCTTCCTCGTTCAGCTCATCTACGGCCATCTCTGGGGGCTCTACTGTCTCTTTGCCCTCGCGGTGATCGACTACCTCGCGTACCGGTCTCTGCGAAACGTGACGGTGTGCTACCTCTGCCACACGATCTACCGAGGCTTTCCGCTCGGAGCGGAGCAGAAGGGCTTCTATCTCGGCTCAGAGGAGAAGCACAAACACCTCCGCAAGACGTGGCTCGAGAAGCTGACGGAAGAGAAGTCGTGAAGGTCCTAGGCGGTCGCCCGATTCCGCTCTTTCCGCTGCCGTCGATCGTCCTCTACCCGCGCATCGTCCAGCCGCTCCACGTCTTCGAGCCGCGCTACCGGCAGATGTTCTCCGACGTCCTCGACAGCCACGGCAAGATCGCGATGGCGCTCCTCAAGCCCGGCTACGAGGAGGAGTACCACGGTAGCCCGGCGATTCACGCCGTCGTCGGAGTCGGCAGCATCGCGACCTACCAGACACGCGACGACGGCACCTCGGACCTGATTCTCCTGGGCGAATGCCGAGCGACAATCGTCGAGGAGTCGAAACCCGACGACAAGCGCCTCTACCGCCAGGCAAGTCTCGTCCACCTCCGCGAGCGCCAACCGCACGACATCGAGGAGCGCGAGAAGCTCCGAGAGCGCCTCGAACGGTGGCTCCGCTACTCGGTCAAAGAGCTCGAGGGCAAAAAGGAGAGCCTCGAGAGCCTCCAAGACCAATTCAAGAAAGAGTCCGACCTCGGCTTCCTCGTCGACTTCCTCGCCTTCCACTTCATCAAGGACCACGCGATCCAGCAACTGCTCATGGAGGAGCTGAGCGTGGCGAAGAGGGGGGAGAGGTTGCTCGAGGAGCTCGGGGACAAGTGATCATTCGGCTGGATCGCCGGGGCTCAGGTTTCCGACCGCTGACTCGAGCCGATCGCGGATTTCCATCCAGCCCGCCTTCCCGTTACGCACCTCGTCGAAGCGAAGAGGCTCGCCGATCCGCAGCGTGATCCTTCTCGGCCTCGGCATCCGCCGCCTACGTCGGGCCTGGGTTCCCGGTCGGAAAGGAACCGGTCGCCGCCGCCCGTGAGGTCACCAAGCTCAACGGCGGATGCGCGAGGATCCACGCGATCGCGATCGCTCCGTATCCGCCTTCGAAGGTCTTTCTTCAAAGACGGGCGAGGAGCGATCGGGGAACCTACAAGGAAGTCCACTGATTCGGGCGACCCCAGCTCTCTGAAAGTGCCGATGCGCGCGTTTGAGGTGGGAGAAAATTCGCCCGAGCGCTGAATTTCCGGCGAAATCGTCCGTCTCGAGCGGGAGGGGCTCGATCGTCGCCCTCCCGGCTTGAGAATCCCCTTGCCATCCCGGATACTTAGAGATTCCACGTCTTCGCCGGCAACCCTCTCGGTACGCGCATCATGAAGATCTTCGATCCGCACTGTCACATGATCTCCCGCGTCACGGACGACTACGAGAGCATGGCTCTCTGTGGAATTCGAGCCGTCGTCGAGCCGGCTTTTTGGCTCGGGGAGGCTCGCAAGCGGGCGGGGTCGTTCTACGACTACTTCGATCACATCACGGGGTTCGAGCGCGAGCGCGCGGCCCAGTACCTCATCGAGCACTTTGCGACCATCGCCGTGAACCCGAAGGAGTCGAACAACGTTCCTCTTCGGGACGAGGTGCTCGCCGAGATGGGCGAGTGGCTCAAGCGCGACACGGTCGTCGCGGTCGGGGAGATCGGCTTCGACGACATCACCGATGCCGAGGCCGAGTCGATCAAGCTGCAGTTCCAGATGGCCGCCGAGTACGACTTGCCGGTCCTCGTGCACACGCCGCACGTCAACAAGCTCGAGGGGACGCTCAAGACTCTCGACATCATGCACGAGGTCGGCTTCCCCGCCGAGAAGACGATCATCGACCACAACAACGAAGACACGATCCGCCACGCCAAGGAGGCGGGTTGCTGGTGTGGTCACACGATCTACCCCGTGACGAAGCTCTCGCCCGAGCGCGCCGTCAACATCCTCGAGCAGTACGGCACGGATCGCATGCTGATCAACAGCTCCTGCGATTGGGGTCCCGCGGATCCGTTGATGGTTCCGAAGACCGTCCTCGAGATGCGTCGCCGCGGCTACGAGGACTCCGAGATCTCGAAGGTCGTCTGGGACAACCCGATCGAGTTCTTCTCGAAGAGCGGTCGACTCGGAAAGCTCGAAGGTGAGTTAGGCGCCGCCGTATAGCATTCGCCCTTCGAAGAGAACGTGAACGGAACGAGGTAGCGGGATGGACATGGACAAGCTGGCCACCGCGGCTCGACTCATCATCGAGGCGATCGGTGAGGATCCGGACCGCGAGGGGCTCGCCGAGACGCCCGATCGCATCGCACGGATGTACCGCGAGGTCTTCTCGGGGCTCGAGGTCGACCCCGAAGACGGGCTGCGCACGATCTTCAGCGAGAAGTACGACGAGATCGTCCTCCTCAAGGACATCCCGTTCTCTTCGATGTGCGAGCACCACTTCCTGCCGTTCACGGGCAAGGCGCACGTCGCTTACATGCCCTCGGGCAAAGTGCTCGGGCTCTCGAAGCTCGCGCGTGCCGTCGATGCCTACGCGAAGCGTCCGCAGGTGCAGGAGCGTCTGACGAACCAGATCGCCGACCTCATCGAGCGTGTCGCCGAGCCGCGCGGGGTCGTCGTCGTTATCGAGGCGACACACACGTGCATGACGATTCGGGGCGTCAAGAAGCCTGGCGCCGAGATGATCACGTCGGCCGTCAAGGGCATCTTCCGCGAGAACCTCGCGACGCGGAACGAGGTGATGAACCTGATCCGCGGGTAAGACGGGCTGTTGTCAATCAGTCGAGCTGCTCGCAGACGAGTTCGATCACCCTCGCATTGCCCGCCGGCGTTTCGAGCTCGCGCAGCTCTTCGGAGGCGACCCAGCGAAGCTCCTGATCCTCGGCGGCCACGGGCTCCTCGCTCGGCGGTTCGCAGATAAAGAAATGGAGCCGCACGGTTCGATCCGGATAGCGAAACT
>CAYZGY010000483.1:0-6428 GCA_964478085.1 uncultured Planctomycetia bacterium | reverse complement strand
CCTGCCTCGACGCGTGCCCTACCGACGCCTTCGCCGAGCCCTACGTCCTCGACGCGCGGCGCTGTATCTCCTACCTGACCATCGAGCAGCGCGGCGAGATGCCCGAGGACCTCGAGCCCGGCGTCGGCGACTGGATCTTCGGCTGTGATATCTGCCAGGAGGTCTGCCCCTTCAATCACGAGGACACCTTCGACGGCGATCCCGACCTCGCCCCGCGCCCCGAAAACGCCTTTCCGGAACTCGAGAACCTGCTCGGGCTCGACGAGGAGCAGTTCCGCGAGCGGTTCCGGGCCTCGCCGATCCTGCGCCCCAAGCTCGAGGGGCTTCTTCGGAACTCGATCGTCGCGCTTTCGAATAGCGGGGACCCCGCTCACGTCGACCTCCTGAGGCAGCTCCGGGAAGACCCGAGGTTCCGGGAAAGCGAGGTTCTCCGCGCGACGCTGGATCGCGCTTGCAAGCGCCTCGAGGCTCGTGGATAAAGAAGCGGCGCTGCCCGCGTATCGATTTCTGGATCGGAGAGACCCATGAACCCCCTCGACTACGTCCTCATCGGCGTTTTGCTCTTTTGCCTCATCGCGGGATACATCAAGGGCTTTCTGGCGCAGCTCCTGCAGATCCTCGCGATCATCGCGTCGTTCCTGCTCGCGAGTCGCTTCCACGTCGCCGTCGCGGAAAACTCGCTCTTCGAGACGATGCGGCGCCACAGCCCGAGCGCGGCTCAGGTGACGGCGTTCCTCGGCATCTTCTTCGTCGTCGGCGCGATCCTGAGCGTCCTGACCTCGATGGTCGCCAAGCGCTTCCAGAACGAGCACATGAAGGCCGGTGACCGCTGGCTGGGCGCGCTGTTCTCGACGGCGAAGGGCGCCCTCATCCTCGGTGGTATCGCACTCGGTCTCCAGGAGTGGAAGTTCCCGAGCGGAGTGGCGATTCCGGCGGATCAGCAAGCTGCCGCCGAAGGTCTCGTCACGTCGAGCAAGCTCGTTCCGAGGCTCGCGGAGACCTGCCTCGTCCTCGTCGACATGATCCCGGCGGCGCAGCGACAAGAGATTCGCGACATGGTTCGCGAACGTCGACTGCACCTCGACCGACCGACATCGGGAGGTCAGATCGTCACGACGACGCCGAACGAGTCGAAATCGAAGACCGAGGAAGAGGCGAAGGACGGGCCGAAGTCGATCCTCCTGCCGCTCGGCGAGCTACGTCGCTTGACACAACGCAAGGAGGATGGCGATGCGAAGCCGGTCCCCTCCTCGGCGAAAGAGAGCGACGAAACACAAGAGCTCATCCATCCCGACATCGACGCCGGTGAGCGATAACTACCTCGCGCTGTGACTGTCTGGCACGGTAACTATCGAGCACCGTGTCCGCGCAGCACGACCCAGATCGTCTTGACGAGGATCCAGAGGTCGAGGAACAACGTCTGCTTGCGCAGATAGACGACGTCCCAACGGACTCGCTCGCGCAGGTCCGTCGAGCCACGGCACTCGGTCTGTTGCAGCCCCGTGATGCCGGGAAGCGCTTTGAGTCGTCGTCGCTCCCAGACGTTGTAACGCTCGACGACCTTCTCTTCCTCGGGACGCGGACCGACGAGGCTCATGTGCCCGAGGAGCACGTTGACGAGCTGCGGAATCTCATCGAGGCTCGTCTTGCGGAGGAGCCGGCCAACGCGTGTGACGCGCGGATCGTCGTCGAGCTTGAAGACGGGCTGCGAAAGCTCCTCGAGGTTGACGAGCTCGGGAAGCATCGCCTCGGCGTTCGCGACCATCGTGCGGAACTTCAGCATCGAGAAGACGCGTCCGTCCTTGCCGACACGCTTCTGCGAGAAGATGACTCCCCCGCCATCCTCGAGACGGATGAGGATCGCGGTCACGAGCCAAACAGGCGAGAGCAGGACGAGCATCACCGAGGCGAGGCAGACGTCGAGCACACGCTTCGCGACCTGTTGGAATCGCCGGAGCTCCTTCTCGTTGACGGTCACGAGCGGGACGCCGTCGACGTCCTCGAAGTCGCGGTGGTTGATCAGGAGGTCGTAGGTCGGCGGCACCATCCCGAGACGTACGCCGTGCCTTTCACAGCAGTCGATGACCTCGAGCAGCCGAGTGTGATCGAGGACGGGGTGCGCGATGAAGACGCGATTGACGTCATGCTCCCCGAGGACTCGTTCGAGATCGGACACCTTCCCGAGAATCTCGCAGCCGAGCCCCTCGGAAGGCTCTTCGTCATCGAGAGCACCGAGAATTCGGTAGCCGAGCTCGGGACGATCGGCAATCTTCTCGCGCAGGAACGCCGCGAGGCTTCGCCCACCGATCAGCAGAACTCCGCGCTTATCCTGCCGCCTTCGATGGTAGTCGTCCCTCGCCATGTTCAGCGCGAGACGAAACGCCGTGAATAGGACGGCAGCGATCACCCACGCGTAGACGCACGCAAGCCGGCTGAAGCTGACCTCGCGATAGAAGTACGTGATCGACAAGATGATCAGCGTGCCGTACGTGATCGCCTTGAGCGTCTGGTGAACCGTGTCGATGCTCGAACGTCGCTTGGAGAAGTCGTAGAGCCCCTGGAACTTGAAGAGCAAGATCCAGAAGTACGCGACGACGGCCATCGCCTTGAGATACGCGAAGGGCGGCGCTGGCTCCGCGTACGAGAACGCGAACTGCCACTTGAAGCGCAAGAGGTACGCGAGCGTGAACGAATCGAACACGATCAAACAGTCGACCGCCGCCACGAGGAACGGGACGACGTATCTCTTGACCGCCGGGCTCATCACCGGACCTCCGCCGGCGGCGAAGCTCCCTCGGGCCTCGCGACGGGCTCATAGAGGAGCTCGAAGAGGAACGTCCCCTGAACCGAGATCAAAGACCGCGCGTGCTTCATCAGGTAGTCGCCGAGAAGCGCCTGACTCTCCGGCGGAATCTCGGACTTCCGACCCTCGGGATCGAAGACGTTCTCCGCGCGGAAGAGAATATGCGTGAACCCTTCCGAGCGCAGTCGCTCGTGAAAGCGATCGCTGGTCTTCGACTCGCCCAGGTATCGCGTGAGCGTACGATTCTCGAAGAACGCGTCGGCGTGGTAGTCGCGTTTGCAGAGAAACCCGGGATTGCCGCAGGATCCGAAGAGGATGCGACTGTCCTCGGGAAGCTTCTCGTCGATGAAGTGAAAGACGGGATAGTCGCCACCGGCGAGCTCTCGAGCGAGGTACGCATGACGCGATTCGAGCCCGAGCACGACAGGCAGCGGATTGTGTGACGCGAAGTGCACCGAGATGATCAGCACGTTGATCGCCGCGGAGAACTGAAACATTCGCGAGGCGAGCTTGCGGTGCCAGTCGACCTCGAGCAACGCCACCGACGCGGCCAAGAGCGCGGCGCCGAATCCGAGAGCGGGCAGAAGGAAGCGAATCTGGTGCGTCGTGCCGACCCAAACGAGCACGTAGAGAGCGGCGAAACAGAAGAGCAGCCGAAACTCGCGCGACGCACGCAGGCCGACGATCAGGAGAGGCAGTCCGATCAGGAACGCTCCTCCGATGACCCCGTCAAAGTACCGCTGTGAGAAGAACTCGCCGTTGACGGTCACGTCCCACGGAAGACGCAGCATGTCACCAACTGATTGCACCCCGCCCCACTCCTTGAGCGAGTACGAGAGGATGTACGCTCGCGAAACGTCCCAGTCACGACCACCGAATATCGAGTAGGCGAAGGGATGGAGCGGATTCCCCGTGAGCACGGCGTTCTTGACGAGCCACGGCGCTACCACGAGGCTCGCGATTCCGCCGACGACGAATGCCTGCTTGAACGATAGCGACCAAGAGCGTTTCTCGCTGAATCCGACGACGAGCGTTCCGGCGACGAGGAAGACGATCTGCGCGCCCCCCGTGTACTTGATGCCGGCGACGATTCCCGCGAAGACGCCGGCCAGAACCAGGAACAGTGTCGACGAATGTCGCAGTCCGGTGAGCTTCTTGCCGTGCTGTGCGTTCCAGAACTTCACGAAGAGGAGCGTCGACAACATCGTGAAGAAGACGACACCGAGATCGACGTAGGCCCACGTCGAGATGAGCGCCGCCGTCGGGATCGTCGCAAAGAGGACGGCCGCGAGTCCGGACAGCCCCGGAACGCGCCCGGGTCGCTGTCCTTCTCGCTGTTCCTCGTCACGCCCGCGAACCGCACCGATCGCCGTTCGCGCGACCGCACCGATCGCCGTTCGCGCGACCGCGACGACGCCCAGAGTCGCGAGTGCCGAGAGCATCCAGTGATACCACTTCGCGAGCACGTCGCCCTCGAGCAGGAGCCCGAGCGTGAAGAGCATGTCGACGTTTTGCGGGAACGAGGCGAAGAAGTTGCTCGGAATGAACTCGATGCCCCCCGTGGCAACGTAGCGCGCAGGAACGGCGAGATGGTAGACGAGCGCGTCCTGCGACTTCGCAGGCGTGAGACTCTGGAGGAGCGACATGACGCCAACCGCAAGAACGAGCAGCCAGCAAAACGACCAGCCGTTCGAGTCGCTCCGTCGGCGTACTCGCGTGCGTACAGCACGAAGAATCGAACGATAGGTTCCCGGAGTCGCGAGAAAGGGGACGAGCAGAACTGCGAACGCAGCTCCCGTCGAGTAGAGTCCGAGAGCTCCGAGCGCGAACATCGTCAACATCACAATCGCGATGCCGAGACCGATCTCGACAAGACTTCGATCGAAATCGTCGAGGTTCGCCAGCGGACCTTTCGCTGGATCGGAAAGTCGACGAAGGACTCGAGCCCCGAGCAACCAGAACGAGAGACACGAGAGGAGAGCGAAGCCCACCGTCCGCAGCGTTCCGAGAACTCCGCCGATGAGAGGAACCGAATGACTCAGAAACGGAAAGAGAACCACGAACGCCCACGCGACGAGGATCCACGGCAGCCAAGCGGCACGAGCTCCGCTCGCGGCACCGGCAGGGGAAGCCTCGATCTCAGGGGAAGTTCTCGTTTCGTCGTCCACAGGTCACCCTCCCACGTCTCGTCGCATCACGCGTGCTGCACGACTCGCTCGCCGGATTCGCTCTCACGGCCGACCTCTCCGAGATCGGGAGGCGCTGTGGTATCCTCGCGGCGTCGAAGCGTACTCACCTCTTCCGTCTTGACGAACTGCCCTCGGAGAATCCCGAGCGACATGCCCGTTCCGAGTGCCAAAGAGCGGCCGAAGATCATCCACGGCGCGATAAACCCGACGATCAGATCTCTCCGAGCCGCGCACGCGGCGAACGGAATCGTCGTCGCCGCGAATACCGTGAAGACCGCGAGAGGGATCCACCAACAGGCCTCGACGAAAACCAGCGGAAACACGAGCAGTGTCAAAGCCGCGAGCACGATCTGCAGCTTGAGGGTCGAGGGCGTGTGCGAGTCCTTCTTGGCCTTGTCGGGAAAGCGTGCGAGAACGCGCATCTTCCAGAACCCGATCTTCGCCTTCTTGCGCAGGTAGCCGATCGGATCGGCCGCGTGCCGATGCGTGACGACCGCCGCCGGGCAGAAGATCATTCGCGCGCCCTGCGCGGCGAGCCGGAAGCTGAGCTCCTGATCCTCGACCGAGGGAAGCGGGAACGACTCGTCGAATCCGCCGACACTTTCGAACGCATCGCGTCGATAGGCGGCCGCGTACGTGTCGACGAAGTCGATCGTCTCGCAGCGCTCCATCAGTCGATAGCGGCTCTCGTATTCCGCCTGAACGAACCGCGCCGTCAGCGACTTCTGGTCAGAACGGTAGATTCCCTTGGACGCGACCACTCGCTCGTCGCGAAACGGCTCGAGCATCTCCTCGAGAAACGTCGGCTCCGGGGCGCAGTCCGCGTCCGTGAAGACGAGTATCTTTCCACGTGCGACCTCCACGGCTCGATTCCGCGCGACAGCTGGGCCGGCGCTCGGCGGACCGAGGCGCAGGACGCGCGTCCGACATTCTCGAGCGCTGTACTTCTCCGCGATCCCGGCGGTCTTGTCGGTCGATCCGTCGTCGACGACGATGACCTCGAAGCGTTCACGATGGTAGGTCTGCGCGCGCAGCGCCAGAAGACAGTCCGCGAGAGTGTCCGTCGCGTTCTTGGCAGGAATGATGACGGAGACTTCGGGTTCGCTCACTTCTTGACCAAGTACTTTGCCAGCGTTTTGAAGCCACGGGCCACGCGTCGGAATTCCTTCGGGTGACGTATGACCTGTCGCAGCTTGTACGCGATGTAGCTCGGACGCAGGTAAAACTCACGACGCGCGCGATCACAGAACTCGACCACCTCCTCGTGAGGGAGATCCGGTCGGTCGACCACGGTGTTGTGGAGTCCTTCCTCCGTCAGCCACTCCTTCCACGTGCGTGCGCGGATCAGATCTTCGGCCTTGGCCCACTCGTAGGCTTCCGTGCCGGGGTAGACCATCAGCGGGAAGAACTGCGCGGTGTCGGGATTGAGCTCCTTC
>CAYZGY010000482.1:0-6432 GCA_964478085.1 uncultured Planctomycetia bacterium | reverse complement strand
GGAGGCCATCCGGGCCGAGGCGCCGGACGCGCTGCTGATGATCATCACCGGCTTCGGGACGATCGAGACGGCGGTCCGAGCGATGAAGCTGGGGGCGTTCGACTTCATCACCAAGCCCTTCCCGCCGGAGATGCTCCGCCTGAAGGTCACCAATGCGCTGGAGGTCATCGAGGGGCGGCGGCGCCAGGAGAAGCTCGAGCGCCAGAACGAGATCCTGCGCGAAGGCAGAAGCTGACGCCGCGGCGTGCAGACCGACGAAGTACGATGAACTCGACACTCGGATATCGACAGCCACGATTCGCCGCCGTGATCACGGCCTCGCTCTTCGCGAGTCTCGTGCACGCCGACGTCGACTACGCTCGTGACGTCAAGCCGGTCTTGCGCGAGCGCTGCTTCGCCTGTCATGGAGCGCTCAAGCAGAAAGCGAAGCTCCGTGTCGATACGGCGGAATCCTCGCTTCGCGGAGGCAAGAGCGGCGCAGCCATCGTGCCTGGAGCTTCGGCGAAGAGCCTGTTGATCGCCCGCGTGAGCGCGTCCGACCCCGACGAGCGCATGCCTCCTGAAGGCGAGCCGCTCTCGACGAGCGAGATCGAGGCCTTGCGCCGCTGGATCGACGCCGGCGCGATCGCCCCGAAGGGCGAACGTCCCGAATCGGACCCGAAGGATCACTGGGCATTCCAGCCACTCGATCTCTCGACGCGCTCGGAGCGCGCGGAAGATAACGTCGTCGACGCCGTGCTCGGCCCGAAGCTTCCCGAGGGGCCCGAGGCCGCCAAGCCGCTCCTTCTGCGACGCGTCTTCCTCGACCTCGTCGGGCTCCCCCCGAGTCTCGAGGAGCAGGAACGGTTTCTCACGGACGACTCCCCCGACGCCTGGACGCGCCTCGTCGACGAGCTGATCTCGCGACCGGAACACGGAGAGCGCTGGGGACGCCACTGGATGGACATCTGGCGCTACACCGACTGGTACGGCCTCGGCGCGCAGGTGCGCAACAGCCAAAAGCACATCTGGCGTTGGCGCGACTGGATCGTCGAGTCGGTGGCCGGCGACAAGGGCTACGACCGCATGCTCCTCGAGATGCTCGCGGCCGACGAGCTCTACCCCCTCGACCGCGACGCGATTCGGGGAACAGGCTTCCTCGCACGTAACTACTACCTCTTCAATCGAACGACGTGGCTCGATGCGACGCTCGAGCACACGAGCAAGGCGCTCTTCGGTCTGACCGTCAACTGCGCCAAGTGTCACGACCACAAGTACGATCCGATCTCGCAGCTCGACTACTACCGTCTGCGAGCGATCTTCGAGCCGCATCAGATTCGTATCGACGCCGTACCGGGCCAGAGCGACCTCGAGAAGGACGGCATGCCGCGAGCGTTCGACGCGCACACGGACGTGCCGACCTACCTGCACGTCCGTGGCGACGCGAAGAATCCGGACAAGTCGAAGACGATCGAGCCGGGCGTGCCGTCCGTCCTGTCGTTCGCGCCCCTCGAGATTCGCGCCCTCGATCTGCCCCCCGAAGCGCACACGCCCGCGCTGTCCGAATTCGCGTTGAGCAATCGCATCGGCCAGACGGACGGCAAGATCGCAGCGGCCCGCTCGGCGCGCGACGCGGCCGTGAAAGAGCTCGACGGCGCGAGAAAACGTGAACAGGAGCTCCCTTCGGAACCTCGCGCTGCGTGGCTCGATCTACTCGCTGAGCCGGACGAGTCTGCACCCTTTATCCGCGATGAGTTCGACCGCCCCGAGCCAGAGCTCCGACGGCCAGGCTCCGCGAAGGGAGAGTACCGTGACGGATTCCTCGTACAGTCCCGCGGAACGAAAGGCACGGACCTGCGTTATCTCGAGAATCCACCACGGAATTTCATCGCCCGTCTGCGGTTCCGAACCACGGGTGGCGGCAAGTGGCGCTCGGTCGGGATCCACTACGACGTCGACGAAGCCGGGAAGAACCGCAAGTTCGCGTACATGAGTGCGGTGCAGCCCGGATCGAAGGTGCACGCCGCGTACGCGAAGAATGGTCAGTCGCAGTACCCGCCTGCGGGCCTCCAGTCTCGCCCCGTCGAGTTGAACAAGATCTACGAGCTCGCGATCGCCGTGAGCGGCAAGATGATCAACGTCGCGGTCGACGGAGAGCTCGCGGTCGCCTACGAGTACCCGACCGAGCGAATCGACGGATTCGTCGAGCTCAGTGCCTTCGATGTAACGACCGAGTTTCACTCGTTTGAGCTGCGCGCGTTGCCGGAAAACGTCGAGCTCTTCCGTGCCGACAAGGACGGCAAGGGGAAGAAGCTCCCACTCACCGTGAAAGACGCCGAGGCCGCGCTCGAGAAGGCGACGAAGGCGCTGAAGGACGCCGAGGCCTTGCCGCAGAGAATCCGCGAGACTCATGCATCGATTCGCACGCGACTGGCGGAGAATCCCGCCGCCGAGATCGACGCCGAAACCCGTGAGCTGCTCGAGTCGCTCCGGGCCTCGCTCAAGTCGCCCGAAGGTCCCGACGAGAAAGACGCCTCGCGACGCAGTCCGTATCCACGGACGAGTACGGGACGTCGAACCGCGTTTGCACGCTGGCTCATCGATCGACGCCACCCCTTGACCGCGCGTGTCGCGGTCAACCACGTCTGGCTGCGCCACTTCGGCGAGCCGCTCGTCGAGTCGGTCGCGGACTTCGGCCGACGCGCGAAACGACCCGAGCACGCCGATCTGCTCGACGCCCTCGCCGTCGAGCTGATCGAGAGCGGTTGGAGCCTGAAGCACCTCCACCGCGTCATTACGAGCTCGCGAGCTTACCGCGCTGCGCCGAGTCTCGGATTTCGAGGAGCTCCCCTGCGCATCGAGTCGCAAGCGATTCGCGACAGCCTCTTGGCGCTCGCCGGATCTCTCGACCGTAGCCTCGAAGGACCTCCGACCGATCCCGCGAAGGCTCCCGACTTCAAGCGTCGGAGCCTCTACTTCATGCACTCGCGCGATCAGGAGGACACCTTCCTCAAGACATTCGACAACGCGAACATCCTCGGGTGCTACCGCCGCTCGACGAGTGTCCTGCCGCAACAGACGCTCGCCCTCGCGAACTCGAAGGTCGCGCTCGAGATGGCGAGGAAGATCGCCGAACGCATCCAGGTCGAAGACGCGAAGTCGTTCGTCGACACGGCCTTCCGCACCGTTCTCTGCCGAGCTCCTTCCGAGAGTGAACGAACCGAGTGCCTCTCGGCTCTCGACTCCTGGCGGTCGCTGCTCCAGAATAGGAAGCACAAGGACCCGGCCGGTCGAGCCCGTGCGAACCTCATTCACGCGCTGATTCAGCACCATGAGTTCATCACGATTCGCTGAAAACCTTCGATACAACCCTTCGCGCCGCACTGTCTTGCGAGCCGGCACCCAGCTCACGCTCGGTGGTTTCGCCGGATTGGCGTCGAGTCGCCTCGCCCTTGGCGAACAAATCGGATATACACCGCCAGACGGAACACCGCACTTCCGCCCCCGCGCGAAGAGCGTCATCTGGATCTTTCTCCGCGGTGGCCTGAGCCACCTCGAGAGCTTCGATCCGAAGCCGGACATCGACAAGTACGCGGGCAAGTCGATTTCGGAGACTCCGTTTCGATCCGTCCAAGATCCCGAGAAGCTCAAGAAGGTGCGTGTCGTCGTCGTCAACGACGCGAATGGCCAGCAGCGCAACAAGATCTTCCCGACGCAGATCGGCTTCCAGCGCTACGGCGAAAATGGTATGCCGGTCAGCGACTGGTTTCCCGAAATCGGCAAGTGCGCCGACGAGATCGCCGTCGTCCGATCGATGTGGACGACGGACGACAATCACGGCGCGCAGGTCCAGTTCCACTCGGGACGCCACATGCTCGACGAACGCGTGCCGACGATCGGCGCGTGGATCAACTACGGCCTAGGCTCGCTCAACGACAGCCTGCCGCAGTTCATCGACATGGGGCCACGCTTCTTCGACAACCGCGACGGCCACTACCTGGGCCCCGCGTACGACGCCGTACCGCTCAAGGTCAATCCGAAGAATCCGCTGCCCTTCGCGAGGCCGCAGCTCGACCTCTCGCGGGAGGAGCAGCGCATCCAGTTCGATCTCGTCGACAAGCTCAACGGCGAAGCGGCACGAGCCTTCCCGGGCGACAAGGAGCTCCGCGCGCGTCGCAAGGCGCACCGCCTCGCGTTCCGCATGCAGACGGCCGTCCCTGAAGTGATCGACTTCGACCGAGAGAGCGCCGAGACGAAGAGCCTCTACGGGCTCGACAACAAGGTGACACGATCCTTCGGCATGCAGCTTCTGGCCGCACGCCGGTTCGTCGAGCGCGGCGTCCGCTTCGTCCAGATCATGCACGGCGGTGGCGCCGCGGGAGCATGGGACGCGCACAAGGGCCTCAAGGCGAACCACTCGAACCTCGCGCCGCAGGTCGATCGTCCGACGGCCGGATTGCTTCGCGATCTACGGGCCCGCGGACTGCTCGACGAGACGATCGTCGTCTTCGCGACGGAGTTCGGCCGCACCCCGGGGTCCCAGAGCGGCGACGGGCGGGACCATCACCCCTACGGCTTCTCGGTCTTTCTCGCAGGCGGCGGGGTCCGCGGTGGCGTCGTTCACGGTGCGACCGATGAGATCGGCTTCCACGCCGTCGACAACCCGCACTACGTCACCGACGTCCACGCGACGCTCATGAAGCTGCTCGGGCTCGACGCACGCCGGCTCGAGCTGCCGGAACACAAGCGGCTCGAGGTCGACTACGGTCACCCGATCGACGAGATTATAGCCTGATCCGCAAAGCTCGCGTCAGCGCAGCTTCCCCCAAAACTTCTCCATCAGCCCGAACATCATCGGGTCGTGCTCGCGCAGCTCGGCGCGTACGAAGGGGTAAAAGTCGTTGACGCCGAAGTAGGCCTCGGTCGACTCGGCGAAGTACTCCTTCTCGTTCGTCAGCGCGTAGTGCTTCACCTTGCGCCCCGTGAAGAGGAGAACGTTTTCGTAGATGCCCTTCTCCTTCATGTTCTTGTACGCCGCGACGATCTCGGGGTTGTTGAAGCCCAAGACTTGATCGTGGTACGAGTGCGCGAGCTCGTGAAGGATCACGTACGGATGCTTCTGCCAGGTACGCGGGTTGAAGAGCGCATCAGCTCGCGGAATGTGCACGTGCTTGACGAGTCTCGGGTCGTGCCCGTTCTTCACGAGCCAGCCCCTGCTCGGATGGTACTGCATGTTTCCGAGCTCGGCGTTGTCGAGCTCGATCCAAATCGGGAGCTTGCGCAGCTGCGCGAGCTGCTTCTTCGGCGTGATGTACTTGATGCGCTGAAGGTGATTCGCGAGTGCCTCGAGCGCGAGCGAGCTCGTTTCCTCGTTCTCGTCGGAGAGAAGCTGCGGGTCGATCTTGATCGTCCAGCCTTCGATCTGCCGCACGATCGGATCGTAGAACTTCTTCTTTTCGGCGGGCTTCTTCTTCGAGTCGTCCGCGTACGAAATCGTCAAACCGAGGACACAGAAAATCGTCAGGAGGGCGAGTGTCGCGCGCATCGTCTGCTTTCTCATCATAGAGTCGAGCGGACCGAGCCCGACGCTCGGCCGACAGCCATCAGAGTCGGCCAGGGTGTGAGAATCAAGCACGCGGACAGGAATCCGCCGAGGAATCGAAACGTGAATCATCTGCGACCTTCTTCGACACTCTGCATGCTCCTCGGTACCGCTCTGTTCGCGAGTGGAACCTCGCTCTACGCGCAGAAGATCGGATCGGTTCCCCGCGTCCCGCCGACACCGGGTGCCGAACGTAGCGTCGTGCTCGAGTGGACCTCGGCCGAGGGTCAGCCGTACTGGTACCGCCTGCCGAAGAAGATCGACGCGAAGAGCCCGCCGCGCCTCGTGTTCATGCTTCACGGGACGGGACTCGATCACGGCTGGTCGTTCTGGAACTGTCCCATCGTCAAAGGGAGCTTTCGCGCGAACGACATCGTGATCTCGCCCGACGGCCTGACGAAGCGTGGGGAAACCTACAATTTCGTCCAAGGCAAGAAGGACGGCGATCAGATCGTCGGTCTCATCGAGCTCTTTCGTCAGCGCTTCCCGATCAGCGAGATTCGGAAGGAAACTCCATCTCTCCTCGTCGTTCGAGACTCGGTTCTGCGTGCGCAACGAGCTGCCAAGTCGCCGGCGGCGAAAAAAGCCTCGCGCGAAGAACGAAAGACCGCCGAGAAGATCGTAGAGCTCATCGAGGAGTTTCTCGACGAAGCCGGGTCCTCTCACGCGAGGCACGGAGGGAAGCCGCGAACGAAGGACACGAACGCGCGGCGAAGATTACCACATCCATCGCCGCGATGTATCGCAATGCGAACCCGAAGCTCTTCCCGAAGAAGAAGTAGCCGCGGGAAGTAGGCTTAGCATTGGCGAGTTTCAGCGACGAAGAGCTCGGGCGAATCGGCCGCTTGGAC
>CAYZGY010000481.1:3189-6445 GCA_964478085.1 uncultured Planctomycetia bacterium | reverse complement strand
CCGGCCTGCGTGACGGCGACACCGAGATCCTCGGCGAGCGGAGCCGTCAGATCGACGGGCGCGACGCCCTCTCCGAGATCCGGGTTGATCGTCGGCGAATGCCGAATCGTCAGCACGAGACCCAGAAAGAGCGCGAGAGAGCCGGTGGCCGCGATGATCTTTCGCTTCTTGCTGACCGTCTCGGCGAGCTCCTCGGGCGAGAGATTGAGAAGCATCAGCACGAACAGGAACAGCACCATGATGGCACCGCCGTAGACGAGAATCTGAATCACGGCGAGAAACGGCGACCGCAAGACGAGGAAGCAGACCGCGATCTGCGTGAAGAAGAACACGAGCCAGATCGCGCTGTACACGGGGTTCTTGCGCGTCACGACCACGGCAGCCGAGATCAGCATCAAGATCGCGCAGAGATGAAAGACGAACGCATCCATGGTTTCTCTCGGGCGTCGCTCAGTTCGAGAGCAGCTTGTCCTTGTCGTAGATCATGTCTGCGCGTGACGTCGATACGGTGTAGAGCTTCTCGGTGAGCTCGATCGCGTCGCAGGGGCAGGCTTCCTCGCACATGCCGCAGTAGATGCAGCGCAACATGTCGATCTCGAAGCTCTGCGGGCGCTTGTCGCGATCGGCCCAGAGCTCCTCCGTCGGTACCTCTTCCGCGACGATGTGGATGCACTGCGACGGGCAGACCGTCTGGCACATCAGGCACGCGACGCACGCGTCCGAGCTCATCCTTCTTGAGTCGGTGCTCGCCGCGAAAGCCCTCGCGCACGGGCTTGCGCTGCTCGGGATAGGGGATCGTGAAGGTCTTGTGTCCCTTCGCACGAATCAGGTGCAGGAACGTGTTGTAGAGACCCTTGACGACGGCCGGCAGATAGGACAGGAAGCGCCAGCTCGTTCTTTTCTCGGTGCTTGTTTCCGGCATGAGCTCAGAACCCTAATCGACGATCGCGATGACGACAGCCGTCACGACGATATTGAGGATCGCGAGAGGAATCAGCGTCTTCCAACCGAGCCGCATCAGCTGGTCGTAACGGAAGCGCGGAAGCGTCCAGCGAACCCAGATGTACAAGAAGAGGATGGTCGACAGCTTCGCGAGGAAGACACCGATCGACAGCGCCGTACCGAGCCAGCCATCGGGCAGCGTGAAGATCCCGGGATCCCAGCCACCCAGGAACAGCGTGACGAGGAGCGCGGACATGACGACCATCGCGAAGTACTCGCCGAGGAAGTACATCGCGAACTTCATGCTCGAGTACTCGGTGTGGAATCCTCCGACGAGCTCCGACTCGCACTCGGCCATGTCGAACGGAAGGCGGTTGTTCTCCGCGAAGGCCGCGACGAGGAAGATTACGAAGGCGAGCGGCTGCTTCCAGATGTTCCAGGCGAAGCCCGACTGGGACTCGACGATCTTGCCGAGGTGAATCTCGCCCGAAACCATCAGCACCGCGACGATCGCGAGCCCCATCGCGATCTCGTAGCTGATGATCTGCGCGCTCGATCGGATGCCGCCGAGAAGCGAGTACTTGTTGTTCGAAGCCCAGCCACCGAAGCTGATGCCGTAGACGCCGAGCGACGTAATCGCGAGGACGAAGAGGACACCGACCGACAGATCGGCCATCTGCAGGTCTCGCCCGACGGGGATCGCCGCGAACGAGAGCGCCACGGGAGCAAACGCGAGGAAGGGGCCGAGCGTGTAGAGCACGCGGTCGGCTTTCTCGGGGTAGACGGCTTCCTTGAAGAGCAGCTTGAGCACGTCGGCGAGCGGCTGCAGGAGCCCCTGCGGTCCGACACGATTCGGTCCCAGGCGGTTCTGGATGAAGGCGCAGACGCGACGCTCGGCGAGGACGAGCAGCGGAATGATGCTCATCACCGCTCCGAAGATCGCGACGACTCGAAACGCATCGAAGGCGATGTCTTTCACGAGCTCGCCTCCTCTTTCGAGACCTGGACTCCGAGCTTGCCGACGTCCGCGCGGCGAATCCCGTTCAGTGACGCGATCGACTCCGCGAGCTCCTCGAAGAGTCCACGTGAGGAGATCCTTCCCGTGCGTCGACCGAGCGCCGACAGCAGATCTTGTAGAAGGTCGTGCGACTGCAGAATCCCGCGTGGCAGCTGCGAGGCCGCCTCGACGAGCTGAAGCCGGCCATCCTCGTTGATGATCGTGCCTTCCCGCTCGACGAAGGTCGTCGCGGGAAGCGTTACGACCTTCGCGGCGAGGCGATCGTCCGCCTCGAGGAGAAGCACCACGCCGAGCTCGGCGGCCCCCAGCGCGTCGACCCAAGCCTGCGGGAGCCGTTCGCCCGGGATATCCGAGATCGCGATGAGCACCTTCAGCGATCCCGACGTCGCCTTCGACTCGAGCCACTCGAGTCGTGAGCCAGTCGCGCCGTCGCCGAGGATCAGCTCGGCACCCGTGCGATTGGGATTCCGATCGGCCGAGATCCGGAAGCGTCCGTCCGCGTGCCGATACTCGAAGGCCTGCGCCTCGCCATCGGCGCGGCTCCACGCGGCGATGTTCTCTTCGGGTGCCTCGAGCGTGGCGAGCATCTGCTTCAGGAGCAGGAGCGTCTCGTTGCTCGCGAAGGCGCTCGCGAGGACTCCGACCGAGCTCGCTCCGTTCGCGTCGACCGACTCGCGCAGCCGTTCGCCGAGATCACGCCCGACGGTCGCCGGGTCGACCGGGCCTCCTTCGGGACTCAGGCGGTACTGGAGCCAGCGATCCGGACCGAGCACGTAGTCGTAGGTGAAACGACCGTGATCGCAGATCCAGTGATCGTTCACCTCGGGGTTCTCGCGCGCGACGATGCGCTTGACCTTGTTGTGGAGCGTCTGCACCTCGATCGCGCAACCGCGTGCGCACTCGTGACAGACGCTATCCGTGCGCTTCTCGTACCAGACGCGCGCCTCGTAGAGAAAGTCCTCGGAGATGAGCGCGCCGACGGGGCAGAGGTCAACGACGTTGCCGCTGATCGGGTTCTGCAGCGGATAGTCGGGGAAGACGTCGACGACCGAACGATCGCCCCGGTTGACCATCGTCAGCTCACCAGTGCCCGCGATGTCGCTACAGAACCTGACGCAACGAGTGCACGAGATGCAGCGATTGCCCCAGATCCGAATCTCGTTCCCGAGCTCCTTCGTGTGCTTGAGCTGCTTCTTGTCGACCATGCGGGATCCGTCCTTCCCGTGGCCGAACGAGTTGTCCTGTAGCATGCACTCGCCCGACTTGTCGCAGATCGGGCAGTCGAGCGGATGGTTC
>CAYZGY010000481.1:0-3179 GCA_964478085.1 uncultured Planctomycetia bacterium | reverse complement strand
GAGAACGTCTGCGCGCGCGTCTTTCGCGGGTTCCGAGTGCGTCTCGACCTCGATGCCATCCGCGACGGGCGTCATGCACGCGGGAACGGGCTTGCGCGAGTTCGACGCCTCGACGAGGCACATGCGGCAGTTCCCCTCGGGCTGAAGGCCCGGGTGATAGCAGAAGTAGGGAACATCGATTCCGTGATCGTGACAAGTCTTGATCAGCATTTCGCCGAGGGGGGCTTCGACCTCCTCGCCGTTGATCTTCAAGTGGACCGTCTGTCGATCGGTCGCCGTGCCGGCCTTCTGATCAGACATGATTCTCTTCGACTAATGCCCACCTTGGAGCTCGTCGAGGCGCTCCTGGTTGTTCGCGCTCAAGGCGCCCGGCTGAACGAGCGGACCACCTGTGAAGACTTCGCGTTCGTGTCCGGAGCCCGAGCCGATCTTCGCCTCGAACTCGTCGCGGAACTTGCGGATAAAGCTCGTGCACGGAAACGCGGCCGCGTCGGCGAGAACGCAGATCGTTCGACCGCACATGCGCTCGGCAAGGTCGATCATCTCGTCGAGGTCCTCGGGACGACCGTGACCCGAGTTGATGCGGCCGCAGATCTTCGCGAGCCAACCTGTTCCTTCTCGACAGGGCGTGCACTGACCGCACGACTCGTGCGCGTAGAAGCGCAGCAGGTTGTAAAGCGCGTCGACCATGTCGGTCGTCTCGTCCATGACGATGACGCCGCCCGACCCGAGCATCGTGTCGATCGCCGCGAGCGAGTCGAAGTCCATGCCGACGTCGCACTCGTCGGCCGTGAGGACCTTCGCCGAGGAGCCGCCCGGAATCACGGCCTTGAGCTTCCGACCCTTCCAGACTCCTCCGGCGTGGTCGTTGATCAGCTCGAGCAAATTGATACCGCAGGGCACCTCGTACACGCCCGGCTTCTCGACGTGACCCGAGACGCAGAGCAGCTTGGGGCCGGGACCCTTCTCGGGGCCGACGCTCTTGAACCAATCGGCGCCGCGATCGACGATGTGCGTGACGCACGCGAGCGTCTCGACGTTGTTGACGACCGTCGGGCAGCCGAAGAGTCCTTCGACCGCGGGGAACGGCGGCTTGATCTTCGGGTTGCCGCGCTTGCCTTCGAGCGAGCTCAGCAGGCCCGTCTCCTCACCGCAGATGTACGCGCCGGCGCCTCGGTGCATCGTCAGGTCGAGCTGAAAGCCCGTGCCGAGCACGTTCTCTCCGAGGATGCCCGCCGCGTACGCCTCCTCGATCGCCGCGTTCATGCGGTGGAAACCGTCGACGAACTCGCCGCGAATGTAGCAGTACGCGACGTGCGCTCCGAGCGCGAAGGCCGAGATAATAACGCCTTCGATGAGCTGGTGGGGATCGCGTTCGAGAATGATGCGATCCTTGAACGTTCCCGGTTCGCTCTCGTCGGCATTGACGACGAGGTACTTCGGCTTCGGCGATCCTTTGGGTACGAACGACCACTTGAGACCGCAAGGAAAGCCCGCGCCGCCGCGACCGCGCAGGTTCGACTCTTTGACGAGCTCGATGAGCGCATCGGGCCCGTACTCGGTGAGCGCACGCTTCGCGGCCTCGTAGCCACGGTGGCTCTGGTAGAACTCGAGCGTGTGCGAGCTCTCCTGATCGGTGTACTTCGTCAGGACGGGCTCGAAGCTCGTGTCGTTCATCTCGGCAGGTCTGGCTTCCTCGGACATCGTCACTTCAGCGCGTCGAGAATCTCATCGAGCTTCTCGACCGTCAGGTCCTCGTGGTACGTCTCGTTGATCTGCACGACCGGCGCCGTGCCGCAGGAGCCGAGGCACTCGACCTTCTTGAGCGTGAACTTGCCGTCCGACGTCGTTTCGCCCGGCCCGATGCCGAGCTTGTCCTCGAGGTGGTGCTGGATGTCGCGCACGCCGCGCAGCGCGCAAGAAAGCGTGCTGCAGACCTGGAGGCAGTACGTGCCGTCGCCTTCGCGTCGATAGTGCGTGTAGAAGGTCAGCACGCCCCAGACGTAGCCGGGGGAAAGGTCGAGCGACTTCGCGACGAGCCGGACGGCCGGTCCGTCGATGTTCTCGAACTCTTCCTCCGCGAGCCGGAGGACGGGCAGCAGCGCTGCCTGCTTGTTCGGATATCGAGTGATGAGCCACTCGATGTGCTTCTTGCCGGCTTCGGAGAATTCACGCTCGGCCGGAGCTGTCGCCTCGGTGTTCATCGATCGAGCTCTCCCGCGATGATGTTGAGCGTCGAGAGCGTCGCGACGGCGTCGCTGATCATGCCGCCTTCGATCAGTCGCGGAACGACCGCGAAGTGGTAGAGCGACGGGGGACGCACGCGGGTCTTGTAGGCGTTCATCTCGCCGTCCGAGGTGATGTAATAGCCGAGCTCGCCGTTCGGAGCTTCGGTCGCGACGTAGACCTCGGCGCCGCGCTCGGGGAGGACTCCGTGACCGAACATGATCTGCTTGAAGTGGTGGATCAAGCTCTCGATGTTCTGGTAGACCTCGTCTTTCTCGGGCAGCGCGATCTTCTTGTCGTCCGCCATCACGGGACCGTCGGGCAGTCGCTCCATCGCCTGCTCGATGATCTTGATGCTCTCGTCGCACTCGGCGAGTCGCTGAAGGAAGCGCGCGTAGCTGTCGCCGTTTTGGTGGACGGGCACGTCGAAGTCGTACTCGTCGTAGCCGAGGTACGGCGTCGCCTTGCGCACGTCGTAGCGCACGCCGGCGGCGCGAAGGAGCGGACCGGTCAATCCCCAGTCGATCGCCTCCGCTCCCGTGATGACGCCGACCCCGCGCATGCGGTCCTCGAAGATACGGTTGCCGATCGTCATGCCGCGCAGCTCGTCGAGGAACTTCGGGAGCTCGGCGAGGAGCTCCTTCACGAGCTCCTCGAAGTCCGGGGGCGTGTCGCGGAAGACGCCGCCGATGCGCGTGTAGCTCGTCGTCAGACGCGTGCCCGTGACGGCTTCCATGAGGTCGTAGATCTTCTCGCGACGCTCGAAGGCCCAGAGCATCAAGCTGAACGCGCCGATGTCCATGCCGGCGAGGCCGACGCAGACGAAGTGATCCGCCAGCCGCGAAAACTCGCTGAGAATGACTCGCAGCACGCGGGCTCGCGGTGGGCACTCGACATCGAGGAGCTCCTCGACAGCGAGAGCGTAGCCGACGTTGTTGTTGATCGCCGACATG
>CAYZGY010000480.1:0-6467 GCA_964478085.1 uncultured Planctomycetia bacterium | reverse complement strand
GAAGACCACGACGGTATTCTTCGTCAGCTCGTGCTCGTCGAGCGAGGCGAGCAATCGCCCGAGATTGCGATCGACACCGCGCACGCTCGCCAGGTACTCGCGCATGAAGCGTTTCGCACGCTTGACGTCGAGTTTCGGATAGTCGGGATGCGGCAGCTTCATGTCGAGGTCCTTGTACGGCGCCATGTCCTCGTCGGCGACGGGCAGCCAGCGCGTGTGTGGCGCCCGGTAGTGCACGCAGAGGAGGAATCGCTCGGCGCGGTGCTTCTCGATGAAGAGAAGAGCGTGATCGGTGATGATGTCGACGGTCAAGCCTTCGAACTTCTTCGGCTTGCCGTCGAATTCGAACGTCGGGTTGACGGGTGTCGTGCCTCCGGTGCGGAAGCCCATGAACTCGTCGAAGCCCGTCTTCGTCGGGTGGAAACGATCGGGCACACCGAGGTGCCACTTGCCGACGAGCCCTGTGCGGTAGCCGGACTTCTGCAGGACCTCGGGCCAAGTGACGATCTTCGGATCGAGCCCGAGCTCCGGCTCCCGCTTCGGGTGAATCCAGTCGGTGATTCCGAGCTCCGACCCGTAACGGCTCGACATCAAGCTCGCACGCGACGGACTGCAGACCGGCGTGACGACGAAACAGTTCTCGAGATACGCCCCCTCCTTGACGAGGCGATCCATGTGCGGCGTGAACGCCTGAGGATTCCCCGACGCACCGAAGGCCCACGGAGCTTGATCGTCCGTGAGGACGAAGAGGATGTTCGGCCGTTCCGCACCAGCCTCACGAGTCGTGAGCAAGAGGCTCGTAAGGAACGCACCCAGCAGAAAACGCTTCGCGATCGAAGTCCGGAGAATCATGAGGCCCTCGTTCGTGAGAAAGAAAGGAATGGATCAGTCGGGTATTCGATTGACGGCCTTGAGTCCCGCGTTCGCGCCGTTCGTCAGGTAGAAGCGGTCGCCGCCGTACCAGGCTCCGTCCGGGGATAGCAGATAGCAAATCGCTCGACCGACCACCTCGGGGGGAATCATCTCGTGTCGGAGCTGACTTCCGAACATCTCTTCTCGCGCCTCGGGCGAGCTCTCGGCACGCGCCATGGCCGACGCTGTTCCGACGCGCGAGGCGAGGACCGGGATCGACCGAATCCCCTCGTGCGTGTGCTCCTGCGCCATCGCCAAGGAGAACGTCGTGATCGCCGCCTTGCTCGCGCTGTAAAACCCTTTGCGCACGGCGGGCAATTCGGCCGCGATCGACGTGAACGGCAGGAAGATGCCGAAGCCGCGCTCCTTCCAATGCGGATAGAGCTGCTGGAAGACGCGCACGGGCCCGACGTAGTGCACGTCGAGCTGCCGTTGAACATCGTCGAGCGAGGTGTCTTCGATGCTTCCCGTGTGGACGAGCCCCGCGACATTGACGAACGAGTGCACATGCCCGTACGCGGCGACGAGTCCCTGAATCACGTTCGCGCAGCTCGCGGGATGCTCCGAATCTTCCTCACAGATGTCGAGGTCGACACAGACGCCTCGTCCGCCGGCCGCCTCGACCTCACGAAGCGCGAGCTCGCTCGCAGCACGCCCTTCGGTCCGCTCCGCCAAGATCAGGAACGCCCCACGACGCGCGATCTCGACGGCCGCAGGAGTTCCGATGCCGCCTCCGGCACCGACGATGAGTACGTTTTGCTCAGATAGCTCGACCATGATTCATTCGCTTGTCGACGACGAAGATCGCCTCGCAGTCTATCCGAAGAGACGCTTGCGGGGTCGACAAATTCACGGGCCGGTCGCCACCGTCACGCGAGACCTTGCACACGAGGCTCGCGCTCGCTACCGTCAACTCGGGTCGATCCTCATCCGAGAACCTCGAAACGCGAAAGCTCATGTCGCGCTCCCTCACGATTCTCTGCCTCGTCGTCATTGCGTTTCCTCTCTTCGCGAAAGACGAGAAGCGTCCGAACCTTCTCTTCATCATGTCGGACGACCACGCCTCCGCCGCGGTCAGCGCCTACGGAAGCCACCTCGCGAAGATCGCCCCGACTCCGAACATCGACCGCCTCGCGCGGGAAGGCATGCTCTTCGAGAACGCGTTCGTGACGAACTCGATCTGCACGCCGAGTCGCGCGACGATCTTCACGGGCAAGTACGCGCATCGAAACGGCGTCTACAAGTTCACGGCGCTCGATCAGCGCCAGGAGACGCTCCCGAAGATCCTGCGGAGCGCAGGATATCACACGGGATTCGTCGGCAAGTGGCACCTTCACAGCAATCCGGTCGGCTTCGATGAGTGGTCGATCCTCCCCGGACAAGGACGCTACCACGGCCCGGAGTTTGTCGAGAAAGGCGACGAGCATCCGAAGGGACGCGTTCGCGCAGGCAAACGCACGAAGTACCCCGGGCACTCATCGGACGTCATCGCCGACAAGGCGATCACGTACCTGCGCGAGAGGCGCCCCGAGGGCAAGCCCTTCGCCCTCTTCTGCCATTTCAAGGCGCCCCACGACACCTGGGAGTTCGCGAAGCGCTACGCGAAGCTGCTCGACGACGCGATGATCCCGGAACCCCCGACACTCTTCGACGACTACAAGGGCCGCAAGGCGCTCGCGACGACGCTTCAATTCATCGGCTCCCGCTGGGGTAACCACACGAATTTCACTCGCCAGACGAAGCACCTCGAGGGCAAGGAGCGACGGAAGCTCCAGTACCAGCTCTACCTGAAGAAGTATCTGCGCTGCGTGCGCGGCATCGATGACAACGTCGGTCGCGTCCTTTCGGAGCTCGATCGTGCGAAGCTCGCGAAGGACACGCTCGTCGTCTACACGTCCGATCAGGGCTTCTTCCTCGGCGAACACGGTCTCTACGACAAGCGTTTCATGTACGAGGACTCGCTCCGTATCCCGCTGCTCGTCCGATGGCCCGGAACGGTACGCGCCGGCGCTCGAAACTCGGACATCGTCCTCAATCTCGACTTCGCCTCGACTTTGCTCGAGGCCGCCGGCGCCAAGATTCCCGCGGACGTTCAGGGTCGATCGCTCGTCTCTCTCCTGCGCGGCAAGACACCGGACGACTGGCGGACCTCGATGTACTACCGGTACTACCTCTCTCACTTCAAGACCGAGCCGCACTACGGCGTCCGCACGAAACGCCACAAGCTCATTCACTTCCACCGTATCGATCACTGGGAGCTCTTCGATCTCGAAAGTGATGCGAACGAACTCGTCAATTTGTACGAGCTCGACAGCTCGCAGAAACTGCGTCAAGAGCTCGTCGCGGAACTGACGAGGCTTCGAAAGCAGCTTGGCGACGAGATCGACGACCACGGAGACAAACCTCGAACGGGGTTCGAACGATGACGCCTCGCCTCACGCGAACGATTCTGATCACGATCGCTCTGTTCACCATCGCCGAAAGCGCGCAAGCCGAACGATCGCGGCCCAACGTCGTCATCTTCTTCACGGATGACCAAGGAACTCTCGACGCGGGCTGCTACGGCGCCACGGACCTCCACACGCCCAACATCGACAAGCTCGCCACGACGGGCGTCCGCTTCACGCAGGCCTACGCGCACACGGTTTGCTGCCCCGCGCGAGCCGCGCTGCTCACGGGCCGCCATCCGCAACGAAGTGGAGTCAATTCGTGGACTCAGGGCGACATGCGTACGGCCAAAGGCATCAACATGGCGCTCGAGGAAGTCACCCTCGCAGAGGCTCTCCAGCCGGCCGGCTACCGCTCGGCACTCTTCGGGAAATGGCACCTCGGCTCCCACCACGACTACGGTCCGTTACGACAGGGCTTTCACGAGTTCTTCGGTCTGCGTGACGGCTTCATCGACAACTACAATCACTACTTCCTCCACGGCAAGGGCTTTCACGATCTCTACGAAGGAACTGCGGAGATCTGGGCACGCGGAGAGTACTTCCCCGAGCTGATGACCCGCCGGGCACTCCGCTTCATCGAGCGCCACCGCGAGAAGCCATTCTTTCTCTACGTCGCGTTCAACATTCCGCACTACCCCGAGCAACCTCTCGCAGAGCACGCGAAGCTCTACGAGAAGCTCCCGGAGCCCCGGCGGACGTACGCCGCGGCAGTCACGACGACCGACCACTACGTCGGGCAGATCGTCGACAAGCTCGAGGAGCTCGGACTCCGAGACGACACGATGACGATTTTCCTCGCCGACAACGGCCACTCACAGGAGCAGAGCAAGATCCGTGTCGACGACCACAACAGCGGCCTGCCGAAGGGACACGACTACGGCGCGAATGGGGGCGGCGGCTTCACGGGCAAGTGGCGTGGACACAAAGGCAACTTCTTCGAAGGCGGCGTGCGCGTGCCCGCGATCCTGAGCTACCCTCGAAAGGTCCGAGCCGGCGAAGTTCGGCACCAGGCCGTGACGGCGATGGACTGGTACCCGACGATCCTGGAACTCGCCGGACTCGACCCCGTGAAGCACGAGCTCGACGGACGGAGCCTCCTCAAGATCCTCGACTCGACCGACGCTCCCGAAGTTCACGATACGCTGTACTTCCAGTGGCAGAATCGCTGGGCCGTGCGCCAGGGCGCCTGGAAGCTCATCGGACAGGGTGGCCGAAAAGACGGCGACAAGTGGAGCGCTCAGCTCTTTCGGCTCGACGGCGAGAAGCCCGAATCGAAAAACGTCTTCGCGGAGAACCCGAAGATCGTCGAGCGTCTGCACGGTCTCTACACGACGTGGAAGAAGGACGTTTTCAACGCCCCGCACGCTCGCTCGCGTCGCGCGCCTCGACTCAGCTCGAACCGTTCGTGGAAAAAGCCTGCGACGCCGCCCGCCATCATCTTCGACGCCGACATGTGCGGAGCGGTCGATGACGTCGGTGCGCTCGCGACACTCCACGCCTTCGCCGACACGGGCGAAGCGAAGATCCTCGCGACGATTACGAACGGTGTCGACAAGGCCGGCAAGTCCGGAGCCTGCTGCGACGCGATCAACACGCACTTCGGACGCGGCTCGATCCCGGTCGCGGTCGGGCAGTCGCGCCAGCGCCTCACGAGCCACTTCACGACCGACCTGGCCACGAACTTTCAGAACGACAGCCCGAACGACGAAGGGCTGCCCACGGCCGTCGATACCTATCGGCGTCTGCTGCGAAACCAGCCCGACGAATCTGTCACCATCGTCACACTCGGATTCCTCGGCAACCTCGCACGACTCTACGACAGCCCGCCGGATCGCCACTCGACGCTTCGCGGCCTCCAGCTCGTGCGCAAGAAGGTCGCCCGAATCGTCGTCATGGGTGGCGACTTTCCCGAAGGTCGAGACGAGTACAACCTCCTACGGGATCTGCCGTCCGCGATGCGCGTCATCAACGAAGCGCCCGTGCCCGTCGCCTTCGTCGGCGCCGAGCTCGGCTTCGAGGTTCTCAGTGGCTCAGGCTTCACGAAAGACGCGAAGCCGAACCCGATCCGACGTGCCTACGAGCTCCAGGCGATCGGAGAGAAGCGAGACTCGACCGAATATCCGAGCTGGGACTCGATCGCGGTCGCCTTCGCCGTTCGCGGCCCGGGAGGGCTCTGGAGCGTATCGGGTCCCGGGAAGGTCACCCTACGCCAAGGCTCGCACGTTGTCCGCGAATCGAAGGAAGCCTGGACGAGATTCGACGACGAACCCGACGGCACACACTTCTACGTCCGCCGCAAGGCGACGAATCCCGTCGTCGCGCGACAGATCGAGGCTTGGGTCACTCGACCGGCGAAGGAGTCGAAGTAAGCGCATGAATCGAATTGGGTGCAGATTGGATCGGTGCGCTCCGCGAGACAACGCAAGTCTCCTCGACGCCATCGTTCAGCATTGGCGGGGTTCAGCGACGAAGAGCTCGAACGAATCGGCCGCTTGGACGCCGAATCGACTTCTTCAACGGGCTGTTAGGGAGAATCCTCTGCCGATGGCCTACGGATGCCGAGATGTCGTCACGACGCGGCGCCCCCCGCGTCACTCGATCTCCGCGTCGCCCCGGAGGAACCGGGTCGGCGCTGCGCTCGAGTTCGATTCGGGATTCTGATCGGATTGAGCTCTTGGTTGCCCTACTACACGTTACACGCTAACGGTCTCTCGTAACCGCGCGCGCTTCTTCCCCTCGCGGAAGCTCACGAACTGCTGGGCGTCCGGATCCCAGAGCTTCATGCGGAAGCAGCTGATCACATCGCGCGGGCGCAGCGTCGTGACGCCGGGCGACTGGAGCTCCTCGAACGCGGCCATCGTCTCGGGAAGACGATAGAACGGAATGCGCGCGTTGAGGTTGTGCACGTGGTGATAGCCGATGTTGCCCGTGAACCAGGCCATCAGCTTGTTCGTCTTGAGGAAGCTCGACGAGTGGAGCGCCGCGTGGACGTGGTCCCACTCCTCGCCGGGGCGCAGCTTGACGCCCGGGAAGTTGTGCTGCGCGTAGAAGAGGTAGCCACCCATGGCCGACGCGACAAAGGCCGGGATCAAGAGGCCGAAGAGA
>CAYZGY010000479.1:0-6494 GCA_964478085.1 uncultured Planctomycetia bacterium | reverse complement strand
AACATCCTCTTCATCGGGACACCGAGCGCGGGCTGTGACGACGCCCGCGACTCGAACGATGACGGCAACTCCGATCTTTCCGACGCGGTCTACGTCTTCAACTTCCTCTTCCTCGGAGGATCTCCTCCGCGTGACCCGTTCGAGGACTGCGGCTGCGACGAAACCGAGGACGCGCTGACGTGCGAGAACACTTCCCCGATCTGCGCCGAGGCGCCGCCCTGCGGCAGTTGCCTCGACCAATCGGGGCTCGACGCCGCGATCGCCGAAAACGTCCCCCCTGTCGTGTGCGTCGCCGCTGACGCGGCCGAGCTCGCGGTCGAAGATCTCGTCATTACGGTCTGCCCGTCTGCGATCGAAGACCCACCGATGTGCGAGGGCGAGATCGGCTGCCCGGTCGGTTTCGAGGAGATCAACGGCACGCTCGACGTCGGCGCAGAAACCGTCCGGGCCTCGGTAGCGGGATCCATCGAGGGAATGACACTCTCCGTCGCCAACACGGCCGTCGCGCTTCCGCCGGCGATTTGCACGATCAGCTTGAACTTCAGCGGCGATTTCGAGATACCGTTCACGACGTCCACGGACGCGGACGGAAACACGATTCTCGACGCGATCCTGCAGCCGGTCTTCGATCGCGACAGCGTCGAGCTGACCGGAGTCGAGGCTGACGGCGGATTCGTCTGCACTCTCCTCGCGGGTCTCATCGATACACCTGACGTGCGCGATGCGCTTCTCGACCAGCTCGACGCCGCCGCCGGGGAACTGCTCGAAGACCTCAACGCGCAACTCAGTGGCCAGATCATTTGTCCTGAAGAGTAAACCGTAGGTAGATTCTCTCACCGAAGGGACGAATCGCTATGTGGGGAGCTCGCTCGATACTTCGAACCGTTCGAACGCTCGCCATCGCCCTGGCGCTCACAGGCGTCCTCGCTCCGACGGTGAACGCATTTCAGTTCCGACGTGGGGACGCGAACCTCGACGACGAGGTCAATCTGACCGACGCGATCACGATCCTCGGCGTCCTGTTCGCTGGAGTCGAGAATCCCGGATGTGATGATGCGCGGGACGCGGACGACGACGGCCAACTCGTCCTCTCGGACGCGATCTACCTGCTCAACCATCTTTTCGCGGGAGGCGCCCCACCCCCAGCTCCTTTCCCTGACTGCGGCGACGACCCGACGCCGGACGGCTTCGCGTGTGAGTTCCGCTCCAAGTCGTGTGACGGCGAGAGCGAGTGTTTCGGTGACGACGATCTGACGCTCGCGATCAATCAGGCCGTCAACGACACCGAGTGCGTCGAAGGCGACGGCGCCATGTTCCAGATCGGGGAAGTGACGATCACGGTCTGCCCGGCGGTCCTCGCCGACGTCTGCGACGGTCGCGGAAACATCGGCTGCCCCGTCTTCATCGACCCGATCGTCGCGACGATCGAGCTCGAGGAAAAGCTTGTCGCCGCCGAAGTCACCGGAAGGATCGTCGAGATGCCGATCCTGCTCGTCGACGCCGAGAGTCAGGAGGACTGTCTCCTCGACATCGACTTCTTCCTCACCGCCCACGTCGAGTTCGAGACGGCGGTCAACAAGGACGGTGACCTCGTCGTCGATTTCGTGACACGAGGTTACATCGCCGACCACGAAGCGGAGCTCTTCACAGAAGGGAGCTTTCTCTGCAAGGCGATCCAGGCCGCGCAGGGCCTCTTCATCGACCAGATCGTCGCCGAGCTCGAAGCCGCGTCCGACCAGATCATCTCTGCGCTGACGGAAGAGGTCGTCGGCAAGCCGCTGTGTACGAACCGATAGACGGCGCTTACTTTTTCTTTCGCGCCTTCTTCGCAGCGCTGCGTGTCGTCGTCAGGGTCGAAGACGTCGCGGCTGCGATCTCGAGCTCATCGGCGACCTTCTTCTTCGCCTTCTTGAGCGCGCGGCGCTTGTTCGCGAGGTCGGCGCTGCCGAGCGAACGGATCGAACGCCAGGGCTCCTCGTCTTCGACATCGATCAACGCGGGCTCCTCGTCCGCCGCGGGACCGAGAATCGACAGGAGACGCAAAGCGCCCTTGCCGGAATTGAACGTCGCGTGAACCGTCCCCTTCGGAATGTGCGCCATCTCGCCGCAGCGAAGAATCTTCACATCCTCGCCGACCCACTGCTCGGCTTCGCCTTGCAGCACGTAGACGGCTTCCTCCATGTGCGGATGGAGGTGGAACGGGCAGCCTTGTCCCTTCTTGATCTGAATTCGAACCACCAACAACTGCTCGGAATCCACCAGGTCTGGACGGGACAGCCAGTCATGAGGTCCCCACGGGAACCGTTCGACCTGCACATCGTCTTGCGTGACGAAGTGTGTCCTCTTCACTCTCGCCATGATTCTCTTCTCTTCACTTCCACGATTCCTTCCACTCCGAGCGCAGTGAAGAAGATCAGCATCTCCCCGAGCACGATCGGATCGAAGAGAACCCACCAAAGGTCTTCCTCATCATACTGGTACTCGTACCAGAAACCCAAGTAATAGGTCAGCAAGATTCCTGGAAGCACGCACCACGCGCGTCTCGTAGAGAACGCGAGAAAGGGAACGCACCACACGAAGTACCAAGGGTATCCGACGGGCGAGAGAACGAAGAACGCCGCGAGAACGATGAAGCACCGCTCGACGAACAACTTCGATTCGACGCGCTCACTCGATTTCCAAGCGCTCCACAAAACGAACGCGCCGATCACCGCCGAGACGATGAAGCGTGCGTAGAGCTGCGCGTACGAAAACTGCTTCTCGGCGCCGATCGACGCGATCGTGAACTCCGCACCGTTCGTCAAGCGATCGAGCCACGAGCGGAGAGACGAAAACAGCGCGGCGTGATTCTCCCAGGAGAGAGCGAAGATCGTCATCGTCTCGCGGCGGTGCTCCGCTCCCGAGGAGTAGAGCCCGAGCAGCACGGCGACGACGTTGCAGCACGCGAAGACAGCGATCGCGCCACGCACCATGCCGAGTCGTCTCCAAAAGAGTGGAAGGAGGACGACAGCGTAGAACTTGGCAGCGATCGAGAGGCCGAGCAGAAAGCCGGCGCCGACCGTGCGAGCGATCGTGGTCGTAACATCGCGAGCGTTTCCGACCGACAGCACCGCGGCGACCGCGGCGACGACGAAAAACGTCGGGATCGAGTCGAGATGCCCCGAGTTCGCGAGCTCCTTGAGAACGAGCGGGCACCACGCGTAGAGAACGCAAAGGCCGCGCGGCAATCGGCACACCGCGAGAAGCCAAGGAAGAAGCGCGAGCGTGGCGAAATCGAAGAGCCCGAGAAGGCACTTCATCGCGACGATCTGTCGGTCGACCGGCCAGTCGTGCGGCACGATCTTTCCGTGGAGGCGAAAGATCTGCTGCACGAAGGGCGGGTAGATCGTCGCCAGACTCGAGTGATTGACGCGCGAGAGAATGACCGCGTTCTCCGCGCTTCGCTCCTCGACCTGCTTGAACAGAACCTGCCACTCAGGGAGACCCCGCAAGCTTCGCGACTCGGCGACCGTCGGCGCGTCGATGACCTCACGCGGTGACATGAGGAACGGATCGAGCCCAGCCGCCGCGACCTTTCCGTCCCAAACGTACCGGTAGATGTCGTCTTCCTGAATGGGGCGCGAAGGAAGCAGCACCACGCGGAAGAGCACTCCGAAGAGAAGCACCCATCCGAGCGCGGGTGAGTGGCGATACGACCTCCACGCGACGATGACGTACACCGCGCTCATCGCCCACAGAATCCCCACGACCGTTCGAGTCGGACGATCCTCGAGTCGATGTCCATGCTCGAAGACAACGTCGAACGACATCTGCTGCAGCACGATGCATCCGGCGAGCAGCGAAAGCCCAGCCGCGACCAATCCCCAGGAGCAGCGCCCCCAAGGCGACGACGTGCGAAGAGGTTCTGTTGACGATTCGGTCATGCAGAGAATTCGTGCGAAGTCGACGATGATAGCGATTCCCGTAGAGAAACCGAAGCACCCCGCGATAATCGTCCATCGCGATGTTCTGGATGTACTGGACGATCCGAATCTCGATGCTCGTCTACGCCGCTTCGTTCGCCGCTCGCACGAGCGGGCGATTCACGGCCTGGCGCGTTCTGTGGACGAGCTCGTGGGCGCTCCTCTGCGTCCACGTCGCCTTGGCATTCCACCACGTGCACGACTGGAGCCACGCGGACGCGGTCACGAAGACCGCGGAGGACACGGCCGCCGTGGTCGGTCTCGACTGGGGAGGCGGCGTCTGGCTCAACTACGCGCTCCTCGCTCTCTGGGGTGGCGACGTCGTGTGGAGCTGGACGTCTCGGGAAAGTTACGGCGCGCGCGGCGTCTGGATCGACCGCTCGGTGCACGTGTTCATCGCGTTCATGGCCATCAGCGCGACGATCGTCTTCGAGGAAGGCGTGGTTCGCTGGATCGGAGTCGCTGCTTTCCTCTTGCTGGCGTTTCACGCACGTCGGTGTCATACTGCCGAGCCGAATCCCTCCGGCGATGACACTCAGATCGAGGACATGAGCGATGAAGAACCCCGTCAAGGCGGCTCTCAAAAACGGTGAAGTGCAAATCGGCAGCTGGCTCGGCCTCTGCAGCCCGTTCTCGGCACGTTACCTCTCGCAAGTCGGATTCAAGTGGCTGACGGTCGACCTCGAGCACAGCGCCGTCAACTGGGAGAGTGCCGCACAATCGTTCTGGACGATCGCCGAATCCGGAACCGTGCCGCTCGCACGCGTCCCCTCGAACACGCACGAGAACATCAAGCGCGTGCTCGACAACGGCGCGATGGGGATCGTCGTCCCGATGGTAAAGACCGCCGAGGAGGCTGCCGCGGCCGTGGCCGCGACGCGATACCACCCGCGCGGAGATCGCAGCGTGGGCGGAAGCCTCCACTGCCTCAACTACGGAGTCAGCGCACCTGAGTACTACGCCAAGGCGAGTGACGAGATCTTCGTCGCGGTGCAGACGGAGCACATCGAATCGGTGCACAACGCCGAGGAGATCTGCGCGGTCGAAGGCGTCGACGCGATCTTCATCGGACCGAACGACCTCCTCCAATCGATGGGAAAGAGCCCCGGCATGGAGAGCGACGACCAGGAGTTCGTCGATGCGCTCGAGCATCTGCGCAAAACGGCCGACAAGCACGGCGTCGCGCCGGGCCTCCACGTGCTCACCTCCGAGCAGCTCGACCGACGCGTCGGCAAAGGCTGGCGCTTCATCGCGCTCGCGAGCGACGTCGCGTTCATGATGGGCGGCGCGAAGCGCACGATCGAAGAGTCCGGCGTCGAGCTCGGCGGCAAGGCCGAGATACGTTATTAGCCCCCGCCTTGCTTGTCCTCGCGCTTCCAGAGGACGTCCTCGACGCCACGAGACCGGTTCTCGTGTCGTGCCATCACGAAGAGCAGGTCCGACAGTCGATTGAGGTACTGCACGACGGAGGGTCCGATCGGCTCCGCCGCGGCGAGCTCGACGACGAGACGCTCGGCTCGTCGACAGACAGTTCTCGCTACGTGAAGCGAAGCCGCTCCGATGGATCCTCCCGGCAGGATGAACTCCTCGAGTGGCCCGAGCCCTTTCTGAAGCGCATCGATGTCCGCTTCGAGACGATCGACGTGCTTCTGCTCGATGCATGGCACCGGAAACTTCTTCTTGTCGTCCTCGACGATGCAGAGGTCCGAGCTCGCGTCGAAGAGCTCGTTTTGGATTCGCGTCAAGAACGAAGCATTCGTCTCGTCGAGCCCGTGCGCGAGCGCGAGCCCGATGACCGAATTGAGCTCGTCGACCGTCCCGTAGGCCGCGATGCGCGGAGAGCTCTTGTCGACCTTCTGCCCCCCGCCGAGGCGTGTCGTGCCGTCATCGCCGATGCGGGTGTAGACCTTGGTGATTCGCACGAGAGTACCTACCGCTCGAAAATCAGAGAAGAATCACGTCCGCCAGAACAACGGCCGACCTCGCCGTTAGAGTAGCGGACGGCCGGAGCGACGACATCAGAAAACGACAGGACAACCTGCCGCCATAGACGTCACGAGCAAGAAGTCGATCCCGCGGGGCAGTCCTCGAGCGAAACGCCCGCGACTCGACCGCACTCAGGAAACGGATGGGGCGGTCCGTCCCCGCCGGAGAACAAGAGCTGAAGGCCCAAGAGGCATCCGAGAGGTCGAGCACGTCGTCGTCGCAATCGACCACCTCCCGACAACGGCTCATCGGAGCTCCTCGGAAGAGAATCGCCGGCGTTGCGATCGAATCCGTGATCTGCAAGGATCCATCGGCGTCCACGTCACATCGGATCAAGTTCGGCGCGTCCGGCTCCTCGGATGCTCGCAATACGAACTCGGCGCCCGGGCAATCTACTACGAGAACTACCCCAACTGGGCGCTCGACGGGCACAAATACGCGCTCATGAACGACCTGCTTTGGGATCTCGAGATGGATGTCGATGCCTGGCTCGCCGAGTTCTACCGCAAGTTCTTCGGCGACGCGGCCGACCCGAACAAACCGTAC
>CAYZGY010000478.1:0-6496 GCA_964478085.1 uncultured Planctomycetia bacterium | reverse complement strand
CGCAAGACGGTGCAGCCAAGAAGAACGGCAGCGCGAAGAAAGACGCAGCGAAGAACGACGCGGCGAAGAACGACGCGGCGAAGAACGACGCGGCGAAGAAAGACGCGGCGAAGAAAGACGCGGCGAAGAAGCACCAGACTCGCTGACAGGGTCTTCGCTTAGCAGCCCGTTGAAGAAGTCGATTCGGCGTCCAAGCACTTCTTCAACAGGCTGTTAGCGGGTCTTCTTCGAGGATCGCTTTCGCAGACGCTCGGCACGATCGATGACGCGCTGTCTCGTCTTCTCCTCACGAATCTCCTCAGCTCGCTTCTCGAGCGCGAAGATCGTCTCGGGACTGGATCGGGAAACGGCCGCGATGAACGTCTGCTTGAAGGTTCCGGCCGCTCCTCCGTTGAGGAAGTCGAGCACCTGCTCCTCGCCGAGCTCAGCCTGTGCCGTGCGATCCTCCTTCGGCAGGCGAAAGAAGGTCAGAATCGCGATGCCGCGAACGTTTTCGTCGACATGCCCGAGTAGCCGTTTCGTGAACTTCGAGTCCGGCTGATCTTTTTGCGAAAGGATAACCTGACGAACCGCGTGCGAAATCGCGCTGCGTACCGGGCCCGGTTTGGCGGCGTGCTCAGCGCTCTCATCGACGTACGCCAGGACGGCCTCGAGACCTTTCTCGCCCAACGCGACGGTCGCGGCGACAGCCGCATGGTGCTCAGCCGTTCGCGCGGGATCCTTGAGGCACGCGAAGAACGCCGTCGACGGTGGGACGAAGTCGAGCTCACGGATCGCGATGCGAACTTTGTAAAGGTAGTCGCCGCCCTGCTCGAGCTGGTAGACGATGTCCTTCTCGAGATTTCGCCGGACCGAGAGGTATTTCCCTCGGTGATAGTTGAGGAAGACGGGGAGGAAGTTGTAGATCTCGCGACGGATGAACGAATTCGTCCGATCGCGCGTCGCCGTCATCAGGTAGTCGGAGAACGCTGCGACCTCGTCGGGGCGACGAGCGACCAGGCGTAAGAGCCCGAAGACGAGCAAGGGGTCGTGGGTCAAGGTGAGGATCTTGTCACGCTCGACGTCGCACTTCGACAGGAAGTCGTGGAGGATCTTGAAGCCCGGTCCGGGTTGGAGCAAGCACACCTCGAACGCGGCTTCCATCCCGGGGCCGTCGAGACGCCGCAGGAGTCCCAGGAGCCCGTCCATCGTCGGAAGCTCCGCGGACGCTTCTTTTGGCGCCTCGGCATCGGACCCGTTCGGCTTCTCTTTCTCCTCGCCCTCTTGCGCGACCGCAGGCGCGACCGCAGGCGCGACCGCAGGCGCGAGACCGCTCCCCTCCACGAGGCCGACCGGCTGGGCTTCGCCGGCGCGTTCGCCGTCAGGAGATCCGACCGAAGGCCCGCTCGTCGACTCGACTCCAGCACCACTCGTCGCGCAACCGGGCCCGATCGAGGCCAGAAGGGCCCCGATCGCAGCCAGAACAGCCGGAAGCGCGTCCCGCCTCGATCGCTCGATGATGCTCGTCATGCTGCTCTCTATCTCCCGTGGGTCGAAGCGAGCGGCCATTGTTCCGGTTCCGTAAGGTTGGTGCTACAATTTTCCGTCCTCGGAAGCCGTTCCGACACGGACGCTCTGAAAGTTTCCAAGTTTCCAAGTTTCCACATCCGCACCTCTCCGTACGGAGCTGAATCGAGCCGATGCGCATCGCTCTCCGCCTTCTCGTCGCAGTCGCCTTTCTCAACGTGCTTTCGAGCTCCCTGCTGCAGTCTCAGGAAACGGCGCGAGAAACACCGAAGAAGGCGCCGAGCGCCGTCGAAACGCATGCTGCCGCCAAAGCTGCGGCCGGTATCATTCCCGGGAAGGCCGCCGACAAGAAACTTCTCGAGTCGTGGATGTCTCTCCTCGAGGAGCGTCGGGGGAAGGAGCTCGCCGCCGAGATCGAGAAGCACCTCCGCGCCGACGATCCTCTGCGCAAGGGTGGCAGCTTCGCTGTTCTCTTCGACTTCTTCCACCATCTCGACCAGCACCCGCGCGAGGCCGCCCTCGTTTACGCCGACTTCAACGTCGCCTTCGCGATGATGAACATGGCGATGCGCAACGAGGAGCGCATCGGACGCTTCGCGCACTATCTTCTCTACGCCACTCTGCCGTCGCCCGAAGCGCCCTCGAGGCGTCTCCTCTACGGCTATTTGCCGCTGTTCCTCCAGTTCCACGAGGGGCGATTTCCCGACCTTCGCGAGGCGCTCTTCGAGGATATCGATCGGCAGCTGAGCCTCCGGAAGATGTCGCTGCGAGTCGTCTTCGACGCGATGCCTCGCGTCGGCTATTTCCCCGAGATCGAGAAGGTGCAGAAGCTGCTCTTGGGCTCGGAGTCGCTCCGAGATGCCCAAATCGTCTTGGAACACCTCGTCTGGCGCGATGACGACGACGCCGCTCTGGTCGTCAGTCGCTACATCGAGAAGCTCCAGGACTATCGCCGCCCACGCGCGGAGATCGCGATGGGCGCCCTCGTCCGGATGACGAGTGACACGGCGCAACGCGGCTTCGCGCTCCTGATGTCCGGACGCATCGCCGAGACCGTCGAGCCGGCGACGCGTGCCTACTTCACCGTCCGTCGGGATGTCTCTTCCGCCTTCGAGGCCCGCCGCTTCCTCAATTCGGACGCACCGGTTGCCCGCAAGCTGTCCTTCCTGCAGACGCTCCTCAGCCGGAACGCGCACATCGTCGAGGCCCTCGCGACCAAGCACATCGGTGAGCTGACGACCCCCGAGGTCGTTCGAAACCTCAAGGCTCGTTACAAGTCGCTGAAGCAGAAATAGATGCCGCGTCTTCGCAGGCGTGGGGGACCCCGATGGACGTCGTCGAGAGATGGGTTCGGGGAGATGTTCGCGCGATGGTGACGACCTGCGAGCTTCGGAGGTGGCGAAGCCCGAACACGCGCCCGATAAGCCGCTTTCCGCTGCTTGACCTTCCGCTCTTCGCAGATGTAGAATCACGGCTTAGAGAACCAGGAGGAAAAACGGGTGGCGCGATTCGCATCGCGTTGAGGTCGATGAAGTCCCTCTGGTTCTCATGTAGATAGGTAGGAAACTGGAATTGTCCCCGGCGAGGAAATCGTTTGTGTTGGGCCTCGCTGCGTGTCCATGGAACTGACGGCACTTTCTCCTGTGGAGGAAACGTGAAAGAGCCGTCTCAACAGAGAGGGTTAGCCATGCGGAGTCTTCGACTCTGGTGTCTGATCGCGTTCTGCGTTTGCACGACGACGAGCTACGCGCAAGATTTGGACGTGATCTTTGATGATAATTTCCTCGATGATCCGGCGCTCGACGGCGGCTGGGTCTTCAACGGAAACTCGGCCTGGGTGGCGGCACCCGGCGATGCTCCGGACTGTGCTGATGAGGTGACCGGCGACGCGAACCCGCAGCTGCACGATCCCGTCGGTTTCCCCTGCACCGTGTACTCCGAAGGCCGCCTCGAGGACATGGGCATCGACCCCGAAGACTTCGGTGGTTACATCCTCGCGACCCAGGGCGCGAACAGCCAGGGTGGTAACGCCTTCCGCTCGGAGAAGGCGGAGTACGACAACTTCAAGCTGACCGTCGTCGTCGAGATGCGTGACGGAACGGCCCTCGGACGCCCCGCGGACGGCATGTGCGTCATCGTCGTTGGTGGCGACGAGCCGCCGAACCGCGTCGGAACCGGTGGTGGTGGAATGGGCGCTCCCTGCGTCGGTGCCACCGACCAGGAGCCGATGCTGGCTTGGGAGTTCGACAACTGGAACTGCAACAACGGCGACAACGGTAACGACAACCACGTCGGTTTCGCCTACAGCTCCAACGGCTTCCCCTGCACCGATGCGGTCCCCCCGCAAGTTTTCGTTCCGATTACCCCGCTCCTCCACACGAAGGAAGGCCCGACGGATCTCGACGGTGACGGCATCATCGACCAGGCTCCCGCGAACCGCGCCGAGCTCGTCGTCTTCGCGCAGCGCTGTGGCACTACGCTCACCGTCGCTGCGGACATGAACTTCCTCGACCAGGGCATCAACCTCGGTCGCGTCTTCACGCACGTCGTCCCGGCCTTAGATCCCTTCGAGGGTTACCTCGGTGTCACCGGCTCGACCGGTGGTGCGAACCAGGCGCACATCCTCCACTCGGCGAAGCTCGAAGAGCTCCCGGATGATTTCTGTCTTCAGCCGCCGGCCGCGGCGGACCGCGAGATCAGCCCGGCCGTGGGCCGCGGCGTCAACGACGCCTGTGGCGACTTCCAGGACGGTGACGACCTGACGGTCGACATCACGCTCCGCGACGTCCGTGAAGAGAACGACTGCTGTCCGGCTGCCGGCGGCGTGAACATCACCGAGAACCTGCCCGCTGGTTGGACGGCTTCGAACCCGAGCGACGGCGGTACGGTCAGCAACGGTGGATCGACCATCACCTGGTCGATCGCGCAGGCCGACGTCGCGAACGGCAAGTCCGTGAGCTACACGGCGACCGCCGACGACTCGGGCGCACAGTTCGTCAACTTCAACGGTGAGCTCGTCGAGGACGTCGCGGGCTCGCTGCCCATCCTCATTTCCGGAGAGTCGCGCGCGCGTCTCGACACGCCGTTCGATGCCTGTGGCGCGATCACGTGTTGGAACACGCTCGGCCCCTACATCCAGACCGGTGGCAACAACCCCGGCGTGGAGAATCTGCGCGAGGACTACCTCACCGACGGTGAGACCACCGAAGAGGACTTCTTCTTCTTCCCCGGCGCGACGATCGCGACCAACTTCGGCAACGGCATCCTGCCCGCCGAGGAGGGTACCGCAGCCTCGACCGGTCTCTTCGACACCAACCAGGCTCACATCAACCCGGGTGGCGTCCCGACGGTAGCTCCGTACAACGACACCGATGGCTTCATCAACATCAACGACGACTTTTACGCCGGCAACCCGGACAACTGTATGTCCTACGGCGTGATCTACCTCCACAACGACCTCGGCGAGCCGATGGAAGTCGCCGGCGCGTTCTCGAGTGACGACTCGATCCAGGTCATCCTCAACGACGAGGAGATCTGGGCGAACAGCGTCGCGCGTGGCGGTCAGAGCGCGTGTAACATCGCGGGCAACGTCGACCGTACGGTCGACCTCCTCTTCCCCGAGTTCGCTCCGACGTTCATCCTCGAGACGGGCGAGAACAAGCTCGTCGTCAAGACCTTCGAGGGTGGCGGCGGATTCAACTGGTCCGTGCGTCTCGAAGATCCGATCACGGGTGAGGCGATCACCGAAGAGATCAGGGCTTCGAAGTACCCCGAGGGTATCTGCCCGGTTCCGCCGGCGCTCTTCACACGCGCGGTCGACACGGGCTCCGAGGCGGGTCTCGAGCACGCTCTCGTCCCCAAGTGGGATCCCGACACCACGTACGGCGTCGAGATCAACATCACCGACGTCCGCCCGGCGAACTCGAGAGCCTCCTGCCCCGATGCGGCGGGTGAGGTCACGATCGTCGAGACGGTCCCGGCCGGCTGGACCGCCGCGAATCCGTCGAACGGCGGAGCCTTGAGCAACGAGAACCGCACGATCACCTGGGTCATCGACCTCACTGATGGTGGTGGTGGTGGCGGTGGACCGGGCGCCCCGGATCAGCTGACCTACGAGGTCACGAGTGGTGAAGGCCAGGGCACGGCGACGTTCGGCGGAAAGGTCCGCGAGACGGGCAACGTGGTCGGCTTCGCCCTCAGCGGTGTCTAGCGCCGATCGAACCCCACCGCCATCACCGACCACGGCTTCTTAAAGAACTGGCTCCTCCTCGGCCCGATCAACCAGCCCACGGGCTTCGGTTTCGGTGCGGCGCCCTCCGAGGCGAACATGCGGAAGGATTGGCTCCAGGACGGTTTCGATACCTTCGAGACCGAGATCGAGCCGGTAGCCGGTGACGAAGTCCAGCCGAACTTCGCCGGCGCTCTCGCCGGTGAAGAGGAGTCTCCGGGAACCGGTGTCGAGGCCGGCCGTGGCGACGCGGAAGGGCTCGTCAACCCGAAGGCCGACGAAGACATCGCGACGTGGTACGCGTGGGCGGACGGTGACGACACCATCGCTTACGAGGACTACGTCGGATTCGATCACAACTCGAACATGGTTTACGCCTTCACGTACTTCGTGCTCGACGACGACCGTGACGTCCAGATCGGTGTCGGAAGTGACGACGCGATCCAGGTCTTCCTCAACGGCGCCGAGATCCATCTCAACAGCGTCGCCCGCGGCTCGGGTGGTGCGAACGTCATCCAGGACACGATCCCGGCCGACGGCTCGCTCATCTCGCTCGACGGTGGCGTCGTCCACACGCTGATGGTCAAGGTCTGGGAAGGTGGCGGAGGTCACAACTTCCGTCTTCGCCTCCAGGACGACCTCGGCATCGAGATCACCGAAGGTATCTCGGTCTGCCACAGCCCGGAGTGCGGCGGCGATCTCCCCGACCCGGAGGTCTGCGACGACGGCGTCGACAACGACGGCGACGGCGATGTCGACTGG
>CAYZGY010000477.1:5716-6513 GCA_964478085.1 uncultured Planctomycetia bacterium | reverse complement strand
AGCCGACCGCGACGATCAACAAGGAGCAGGACACGATCACGGTCGACGGCGAGCCGACGAAGCTCCGCGCGAAGGGACGCCACGATCCGTGCGTGCTGCCGCGCGCCGTGCCGATCGTCGAGGCGATGGCGGCGCTCGTGATCGTCGATCATCAGCTGCGGCAACGGGCTCGGTCCTTACCGGACTTTGAATGAGCTCCTCACCCGTTCCGCCGCTCTACGTGATCACCGAGGCGGCGCGTTTCGGTCGCTCGAAAGTCGTCGATGCCATCGAGCGAGCAGCGGGAGGTGGACTGTCGCGAGTCTTGGTTCGCGAGCCGGAGCTCTCGGCGAAGGAGATCGAGAGCTTCGCGGACGAGATTCTCTCGACAGCGGATGTCGAGATCGTGATCGGCGTTCGTCCCGGGGACGGCGGTGACGCTCGTGCCGAGGTCGTCGCGAGGCGCAGGTGGCGTGGAGTGCACGTCGGCGGGGGAGGTCCGTCGTATTGCGAGCGTGTGCGAAGTCTCGTCGGGACGGACCGACTCGTCGGTTACTCAGCGCACTCGACGGACGACGCGCTCGCCGCACAGGCGCGGGGCGCGAACTACGTCAGTCTGTCACCGGTCTTCGCGCCGAGATCGCATCCGACGGCGCTCGAGCCACTCGGGATCGAAGGCCTTCGCGAAGCGTGCTCGCGGATCGAAGTTCCCATCTACGCCCTTGGCGGCATCAGCGGCGAGAACCTGGCCGCCGTGCGCTCGGCCGGGGGGGCGGGGGTCGCGGTGATCACCGAGGTGATCGACGCCGCCGATCCGG
>CAYZGY010000477.1:0-5706 GCA_964478085.1 uncultured Planctomycetia bacterium | reverse complement strand
GGGGGGGGGGGGGGGGGGGGGTGGCTTTCTGGTGGTTTCGCGGGGGGGGGGCGGGGCCCGAGGCCGCAAGAAAGCTCTCGTCGATTCGCTGAATTACTCCTCGCAGCCCAGCGTTTCCCCTTCCACGTCCCAGCTGATCTCCGGGTACGGAGCCGCCGGCGCGGGGCCGCCGCGGTAGAGGAAGTCGAGAATCAGGATCGCGTCCGCCATCTCGATCGCCTCGTTGTCGTCGGCGTCCGCTGCATCCTCGCAGCCGATCGTGTCGCCGCGGAAGAGGGCGAAGAGGATCTTCATCGTGTCGCTGATGTTGAGCTCTTCGTCGCCGTTGGCGTCACCACGCAGGAAGGACGGAGGCGGGGGCGTGTACTCCCACTCGAGGGTGTTGGACTCACGTCCGTCGACGTTGCGCACCTTGACCGCGACCTGGCCCTCACCGTTCGGGACGGTCGCGGTGAGCTCGGTCGGATTCGGTCCGTTTTCGTCGAACTCGACGTTCGAGGATTCGCGCGTGCCGAAGAAGACGCGGATGCCGTCGTGGAAGTCGCTTCCCGTGATCGTGACCACTTCGCCCGGCAGCGCCATCTCGGGGCTGATCGTGGCGATCTCGGGCGAGGGCCAACCGACCGTGCTCGTGACGCGGATCGAGTCGGTGTCGAGGATGTTTCCTTCGACGTCGAAGGTCGTGAAGTTCAGGTCGTTCTCGCCGCCTTCGAGGTCGACCTGAACGCGCCAGCGCGTCGTCGTCGTCCAGGTCACGTCGAGGAACTCTCCGTTGACGAGGATCGAGCTGATATCGACCCATCCCGTGCCTTCGATGCGAGTGCTCGTCGTATTGACGACGAGGTCGTTGCCGCTGTTCGTCGTGATGTTGAATGTCACCTGGGCGGGAATGAGTTGCTGGAGTGAGCCACGACGCTGGTTGAGGAAGCTCTTGATGCCACCGGCTCCCCCGACGCCGTCGCCACCGACGGCTGCCGAGTTGCGGTCGAGGTACTTGACGCCCATCTCCGCGGAAGTCCAGCTGCCGGGGCGACCGTTTCGGCCGTTGATCATCTCGTTGACGATTCCGGCGTACATGCGCGAGTACTTCGGTCGATTGACGATGTTTCGCATCGACGAGTCGGCGTCAGGACGAGTTCGGCGGCCAGGATTGCTCCAGGTATTGTCGAGATCCCACGGGAGAAGCTTCCAACGCCCCTCGTTCGGCGCGTAGTAGCAGAACGCGTTCTGCCCATTGCCGATACCGATCGTGTCCCAATCGTCGTGCGCGCAGCGCGCAGCGTAGACGCGTAGGAACTGTTCGACGTCCATGATGTCCTCGAGCTGGTTGTCGAGGACGCTCGAGTTGCCCGCCATGCGCGAGACGAGCGAGGCGAGCGGTTGGAAGTTGTCGTCGAGCTCGTTCGAGCGAGGGTTGAAGTTCCAGCGGTAGGAGGCCTTGTTCGAGCCACGGTTCGCCCAGCTCGCCCACGACGGATTGAACTGCGTGATGCTGTCGTTGAAGATCAGCTTGGCCGTGATCTTCATCGCGTAGCCGTCCGAGTCGTTGGGGAACCAGAGATTCAGATAGTTCTGATCGATGGGCTCGAGCTGGTCCATCGTGTACGTCCCCTCGTTCGTCTTCAGGCGTCCGAACGCCGAGAGGCTCTTCGGGCACGTCGTGCTCGGCGTCGAGTTTTGCCAGACGCCGTAGTACGCGGCCTTCTCGCGCTGCTGGCTGCCGTACTTCGAGAGGTTGACGTTCGTGCGGTGGCGGTAGAGCTCGTCCTTGTTGAACTTGACGCGGTACATCTTCGGATTGCCCGGGCGGTGCCAGGGACTTCCGCGGTGACGCGTACCGACGTTGTAGTAGATCTTCTTGTCGTTGAAGACGAAGCTCGCGTTGAGGAGGTGGTTCGAGTGGATCGGCCTCGAGCGGAGGAGGCTCCAGGTCGCGTCGTCCAGGATCAGGCGCTTGGAGACGCCGCGTGCGGTGAAGGGACTGTCTTGGGTGTACACGAGCGGGCGCTGGGTCGTCTCTCGCGGAAACGATTCGCTCGCACCTTGGTCGTCCCGAGCCTGGATGTAGAACCCGATCTTCGCGTTCGAGCTCTGGGCGGGAATCTGGCCGCCCCAGATGCCGTCGCCCGCCTCTCCGTCTTGACTGGCGCCGTCGTCGCGCATCGTCACGGACGAGTACGCGCCGGTGCCGACGTGCCATCGCAGCGTTACGGTGTCGACACCGTCGGCATCCGAGACGCGCGCATTGACCCACGGCGCGACTCCGGGAGCCGGAACCACGGGGAAATGGCTGACGTCGCTGATGATCGGTCCTTGGTTCGACTGAGCGGCCGTGTTGACCTCGCCCGGCGTTCCGAGGTTCGCGGGAATGTCGAGCCAGCGTGTGTGCTGGAACGAGGTCGGCTGGTTGTAGCCGCTGATGTAGAGCAGGTTGCCGCCGGCGATCCAGCGGGCGTGGTAGCGCACGGTGTACGTTCCGCTCGACATCGAGGGGGACGTGTCACGCTCGATGCGGTTCGCGCGCGTGTCGCCTTTACCGGATGCGATCACGTGTAGGCACGCGTTCCCTGTGGCGGAATCGCTCGTGATACGTCGCGAATCGACGTGCGTACCGTCGATGATCCAACCCGACGTGTTCGACTCGAAGTCGCCGTTGGGGACGTACTGCGTCGCGCCACGATTCACCGTGATGCCGTCGATGTAACACTCACCGGCCTGCAGCAGGCGGATCTGGAACTCGGACTCGCTCTGCCGGGAGTACGAGATATTGAACTGCACCGTTTCCCACTCGGACTTGTCCGACTCGTCACTGTCCTCCCAAGCCATCGGCTCGGAGTTGTCGTTGCGCCGATCGATGAGCTCGAGACTGGAGCCGCCGCCGTCGGCGTACTGAGTCCAGTAGCCGCCGTCGTAGTAGCGGACGTCGTAGCCGACGGTTGCGAGGAGGTCGACGATGCGGACGCGCTCGCCGCGGTCGCCGAGCGTTCCGACCCAAGGGCCGAGCAGCTGCTTGTCGGCGAGGCTCGGGTGGGCTTCGAGAAGCGCGGTCGGATCTTTCGCGACGACGAGGTACTCGTCGGGCTCGAGGACCGTGCCGTTCGGGAACGTGAACGAGACGCCACGATTGATGCGGAAGCCGCTGATGTCGAGATCACCCGAGCCGATGTTGACGACCTCGAGGTACTCGAGATCCGGGTGCTCGCGGGGCGGGTTGAACATGATCTCGTTGATCACGAGATCTTCGACGAACGCGACCTCGTTCGCAGCGTCGAACGTCGGCGTCGTCGAGACCGAGAATCGCCCGGTGCCGTCCGGCTGGCGCGCGTCCGAGTATCCGAAGAGAGACGGGTCGGCGTCCGCGGGGCTCTCGAAAACGGCGGCGTCGACGACACGCGTCAGATCGGGGCGCGTGAGGTAGACGGTCAACGTTTCGCCGGTCAGGCCGAGGCCGCTCTGACTCGCCGTGATCGTCAGGAAGTCGCGTCCGTCGATCGTGCTGCCGCCCGGAAGCTCGTAGCCGTCGAGGATGTTGCGATTGTCGCTCAGCCAGAAGCCGCTGAGATCGACCTGCGAGCTCGACGTGTTGTAGATCTCGACCCAGCGCTCTCCGTCCGTTCGCGACAGACACTCGTTGATCACGACGGGAATGGGGTCGGAGTTGCCGCCCGGGAGGATCTGCTCGACGCCGACGATCTGGGCGTCGAAGCTGATGTCCGAGCTCGTGCCGTTCGCCTGGTGGATCTCGACGGCGATCGTGTTGGTGCCGTTGTTCAGGAGCGCTGGTGCGACGCCCATGCCGTTGAAGTTGGACTCGTCGCCACCGCCGACGGCACCGTTGGCGTTCGTCGAATACGAAATCGCGCCGGCAGGCATGTTGTCACGACCGATCTCCGTGCCGTTGACGTACACGACCGCGCCGTCGTCGCGCACGACACGAACCTCGATGCTGTCGAACTTGTTCTTGTCGGCCACGTCGAAGGTGCGGCGGAAGTAGTAGCACGGGTATTTCGCCCTCGAGTTCGGGCCGAACGAGAGGGTCGTCGCTTCGTCGTTGTCGCCGTAACCGAGCTGCGCGGGGCCGTCGTCCCACAAGTTGTCGTTGTAGCCCGGTTGACGCCATGCCGTTCCGAGGTCCTGACCTTCGTCGTGGTATTTCCAGACCGAGCCGGCCGGGAGGATCTCGGTCTCGCGAACCGAGATGTCGCCGAAGTTCGTCGTGCCCGGGCTGCCGCCGATGTCGGCGCTGTAGGTCCAGTTCGAGCTGCGCCACGGTTCGGTAGCGTGCGGATCGATGATCTCGAGCGAGTGCCCCGTGCCGTCCGCTTCCGCGGGCCACGAGCCGCGGTCCCCGAAGTCGACGGCGAAGACCGAGCCGCCGCCGAAGATCGCGATCGAGATCTCCTCGCCGTCGTTGTCGATGCGTCCGGTGAAGTTTCCGATCGTGTTCGTGATCCCGTACTTCGCCTGGATCGCGTCCTCGTCCGCGCAGACGACGAGCGTCGAGCGGCCCTCGAGCCAGGTGTCGGGCGGGAAGAGGAACGAGATGCCGTCGATGAACCGGTACCCCGAGAGGTTCACGATCGTCGGATCTTCGTTGTAAACCTCGACGTACTCGAGATTGCAGTTCCCACAAGCGGCGACGTCGGCCGCCGACGGGTTGAACATGATCTCGGAGATCGTCAGGGCCGCGGCCGAGCGCGGGCGAGTGATCTCGAGAGCGGAGACGAACACGACAAAAACAGCGACGCCGAGCAGCAGCGTTCGCACGCGTGGATTCGTGAAAATCCCGTGAAGACTAGCGCGCATGGATTCTCTCGGAGCGTTGACGACGTCCCGCAGTTGGCAGCGAGACGCGAGGAGACTCGATGTTTCCAACGAAAGATAAACAGCTACGTTACGGCCTGTCGTCGGGGGATGCCAGCGCGCTTTTGTCGGGGCTTGTCGAACGAGCGTCTTCTCGACCGGAACCGGTCAAGACGCGGTGGAGGTTCTCTGTCGCCAGGGGGGGCAGATCGGGCTCGTTGCGCTCCGTCGCGAGCGCGATCCCGCAGAGGAGCCCCGCGAGGTGCGATCCCGGCAGGTACCGCACGCCGAGCGAGCTCGTCAGGTCGTCCGCGTTCCACGCCCAGCCGCCCGTGCTGCACTCGAGGAGTGTCTTGAGCGTCAGCGTGACGAGGACGGCCATCGCGACCGTGCCGTGCTCCGGGTCGCGCGCGCGGTCGAGGAGCCAGATCGCGAGGAAGCCGTAGACGACTCCCGAGAGGCCGCGGTAGCTCGTCCAGCCGTCGTGGAGGAGTCGCACGCCGATCGCTACGGCGAGGGCGATCAGGAGGAACTCCGCGAGGACCTGTCGACTGCCGACGCGGTGCTCGCGCCAGCCGATGAGCGGAATGAGCAGGGCGAGGTTGAGGATCGCGTGGCGCGTCGTGCCGTGCGTCAGGTGCCCGGTGACGAGACGCCAGAACTCCGCGAAGCCGCCCGGCCGCGCGGACAAGGTCGCGCGGTCTTCGAGCGCTAGCGCGAGCGCGGGCGAGGAGTGAGCGCCGACGACGAGGAGTGTCGTCGCGAAGAGCACCCAAGGGATCTCGTTCGCCCGCCGGAGCTTCATCGGAAACGCTCCTCGAGGGTCAGGAGTCGGCTCGACTCTTTCGCCGGCGTCGAAGCGCTTCGGCTCCGAGGCCGCCCGACAGGAGCGCGATCGTCAAC
>CAYZGY010000476.1:6294-6517 GCA_964478085.1 uncultured Planctomycetia bacterium | reverse complement strand
CGGGCGGTGGGACTCTGTCGATCTACTTCGACTTCTGAGCTCCACGTTTGCTCGACCTTGCAGCCGCTTCCGATCGATCCTTATCTCGATGGCATCGTCTCTCACGTCGCGAAGAGCCGTACGCTCGTGCTCGTCGCGGCGCCGGGGGCGGGCAAGACAACGCGTGTGCCGCCGGCACTTCTCGAATCGGCTCACGGAGAGGCGGGACAGATTCTTCTGCTCC
>CAYZGY010000476.1:5411-6284 GCA_964478085.1 uncultured Planctomycetia bacterium | reverse complement strand
GCCCGCCGGGCGGCGGCCCCGGGGGGGGGCGCCCCGCGCCCGGGGGGGGGGCGGGGGAGGTCGGCGAGGAGATCGGCTACCGCGTGCGCTTCGAGAGCCGGTGCTCGGCGCGGACGCGTCTCGAGGTGATGACCGAAGGCGTCTTGCTCCGGCGGATTCAGGACGACCCCTTCCTCGACGGGGTCGCGGCCGTCGTTCTCGACGAGTTTCACCAGCGCAGCCTCCAGTCCGACCTCGCTCTCGCCCTTCTTCGTGAGATTCGTGAAGGGGGACGGGAGGACCTCGCGATCGTCGTGATGTCGGCCACGCTCGATCCGGCGCCCGTCGCCGAGTACCTCGGTGACGCGCCGGTCGTCGAGGTCGAAGGGCGGCCGTTCCCTGTCGACATCGAGTATCGCGCCACGAATCCGCGGGACCCGATCGAGGATGCCGTGGAGAGCGCGATTCGCGAGAATTGGGACCGGTGCGAGGGGCACGCGCTCGTCTTTCTTCCGGGCGCGCGAGAGATTCTGCGAACGAGCGAGCGTGTCGAGGCCTTCGCCGCCGCGAGATCGGTCGACGTCGTCCCGCTTCACGGTCGTCTGCGGCTCGAGGAGCAGTCGGCCGCGCTCGCTCCGTCGTCCCGGAGGAAGATCATCCTCTCGACCAACGTCGCGGAGACTTCGCTGACGATCGACGGCGTCGATCTCGTCGTCGACAGCGGGAGGGCGCGCGTGCTGACGTCCGATCCACGACACGGAATCGACCGGCTCGAGACGCTCGCGATCTCGAAGCACTCGGCCGATCAGCGGGCGGGCCGCGCGGGTCGACTCGGTCCCGGACGTGCGATTCGTCTCTGGAGTCGTGCGCAGCACGCCGCTCTCTCGGAGCGCG
>CAYZGY010000476.1:0-5401 GCA_964478085.1 uncultured Planctomycetia bacterium | reverse complement strand
GGGGGGGGGGGGGGCGGGGGGCGTCGGGGCCGGGGCGGGGTGTTTGGTCGGGGGCGGGGGCCCACCCCCGCGGCTCTCTCGGAGCGCGAGAGCTCGGAGATCTCTCGCGTCGATCTCTCGGCGCTCCTTCTCGAGCTCAAGGTTTGGGGCGTTCTCGACGCTCGCGAGTTCGCTTGGTTCGAGCCGCCTCCCGAAGCTTCGCTCGAGCGGGCGGAACGGCTCCTGCGTTCGCTCGGTGCCGTTCGAGCGGACGGCTCGTTGAGCACGCTCGGTCAGCGTCTCGCGAAGATCCCTTCGCACCCGCGCATCGCACGTTTGCTCGTCGAGGCCGCCGAACGTGGTTGTGCCGAGGACGGTGCGCTTCTGGGCGCGCTTCTCGAGGAGCGAGACATCGTGCGCTTTCGAGCGTTCGATCGCCGAGAGGCGGGCGCGTCGGCGGCGCGGGCGGAGAGCTCCGATCTGCTTCTGCGTCGCGATCTCTTGCGCGAGCTCGAGGGGCGCGGCGCGAATCGTTCGGCCGCTCAGCAGCTCGACCTCGACTTCGGCGCCGTCCGCGCGGTGCGTCGAGTCGCGCGGGAGCTGCTGCGTCGGGCGAATCTCGAGGGGCGCTCGAGTCGGTCGGGCAGCTCGGACGAAGACCTGCTGCGGAGCTTGCTCGCCGCGTTCGCCGATCGCGTCGTCCGACGACGCTCGGTCGAGTCGGAGCGCGGGCGGATGGTCGGGGGGCGTGGCGTCAGTCTCGCGCGTGAGAGCGTCGTTCGTGACGCCGAGCTCTTCGTCGCGCTCGACGTCGACAACGCACGGCGCGGCGAGCGGTCGGAGGCGCTCGTTCGTCTCGCGAGTCGTGTCGAGCGTGCGTGGATCGAGGAGCTCTTCGGCGAACGCGTCGCCGAGCGCGCCGAAACGTTCTTCGACAGCGAGAGCGAGCGTGTCGTCGCACAGGTCGCTGTGTGCTTCGACGATCTGCCGCTCGAGGATCCGCGGCGTCGTCCGCCGGATCCCGTCGAGGCGCAGTCGATCCTCGAGAGCGAGGTCGCGAAGCGCGCCGAGGAGATTGTCGAGACGAACGAGGACGCCACGTCGTGGCTCCTGCGCGCGCGTTTTCTCGCTCGCGAGATGCCGGGGCTCGAGCTTCCCGCATGGACGTCCGAGGAGACCGCCGAGGCGCTCCGTCCGGCGTGCGCGGGTCGAACGAAGCTCGACGAGGTCCGTCGTGCCGACATCGTCGGGCTCCTGCGTGGCTCCCTCTCGTACGATCTCGTCCAGGCGATCGAGAAGCACGCGCCGGAGCGCTTCGAGGTGCCGAGCGGCAGTCAGATCCGGCTCGTCTACGAGGACGGTCGTCCGCCGGTGCTCGCAGTGCGCCTTCAGGAGATCTTCGGCATGAACGAGACACCGCGCGTCGCCGGAGGAAAGGTGCCGCTCCTCGTTCACATCCTCGGGCCCAACTACCGACCCGTTCAGGTGACCCAAGATCTCGAGAGCTTCTGGGACTCGACCTACTTTCAAGTGCGCAAGGACCTGCGCGGGCGCTACCCGAAGCACGCGTGGCCGGACGACCCTCGCAGCGCCGAGCCCGAGCGAAGGCCTCGCCGCAAGCGTCCCGAATCGTGATCTTCCCTTGCCTTCGATCGTGCGTTAGGGTTTTCTGCTCACGCGACGAGAGGGAGAGCTGATGCAGACGACCGAGAACCTCGAGCGACCGGAGACGAACGGTGCCGGAGGCGCCGCGATCGAGGTGCGTGGACTCGTCAAGCGCTTCGGCGACCTCGTCGCGCCGATGCGTCGCAGCTCGCTCCTCATCTCGTTCGGGACCGCGCGCTTCGTGTTGATGGTCGTCGAGATCCTGATCCTCGTCTCCGCGGCGATCTGGCTCCTCGGGGTTCCGCTGCGAGGAAGCCTCTTCAGCTTCGCGGTGATCTGTCTGCTCGGTTCGATGTCCTTTGCGGCCTTCGGCATCATGATCGCGTCGCGCGCGCGGACGATGGAGGGCATCTCGGGACTGATGAACCTCGCGATGATGCCGATGTGGCTCTTCTCGGGCGTCTTCTTTTCGGCCGAGCGCTTCCCCGAGGCCACGCAGCCCTTCATCGCGGCCTTGCCGTTGACGGCGCTCAACGACGCGCTGCGCGTGTGATGCTCGACGGAAACTCGCTTCTCGAGCTGGGACCGGAGATCGGCGTCCTCCTCCTCTGGGGAATCGTGCCGTTCTTCGTCGGACTCAAGATCTTCCGCTGGGAGTAGTCTCGAGCTCTTTCTCGGGATCGAAGAGCAGCGGATAGAACTGCCCGTCGAGCTTCTCTCCCTGCGGCAGGATCGGAAAGTTGAGCTCCTCGGCGCGGCCCTCGGGGAGCGCGTCGCGATTCGAGACGACACCGTCGCGCACGACGTTGAGGACGACGGCGCGGCGCGGGCGGTCGGAGCGATTATCGTAGGAGCCGTGCATCAGAAGCGGATGGTGGAAGGCCGCCTCGCCGCGCCTGAGCTCGATCGGCACGCGCGCCTCGAACGCGGCGATCTGCTCGTCGTCGAGCACCTCGCGGACGGCGTCCATGTCGCCCGTGAGTCCCGTGATCGGCAGGAGTCCCCAGCGATGACTGCCGGGAACGTAGTAGAGGCAGCCGTTCTCGGTCGAGACGTCGTCGAGCGCGACCCAACACGAGAGGTGCTGCAACGGCTGCGTCCAGGTCCAGTAGGAATAGTCCTGGTGCCACGCGACGACACCGCCATCCTGCGCAGGCTTCGAGAAGATCTGGTCGTGGAACTGCCGCACGGGCCCTTCGAGAAGTTGGTGCGCCGCCATGCAGAAGGCGGGGTTCCAGAGCAAGTCGTGGAAGCCGGGCTCGATGCGCCAGGCGCCGATCGCGTGGAAGAGGACCTTCGAGGGATCGACGGCCTCGTTCGAGTGGAACTCGTAGAAGAGATCGTTACCCGCATGCTCGTCGAGGAGTCCGTCGACCCCGGCATCGTCGAGGAGACGAACGCCCGAAAGAAAACCACGCTCCCGGAACGCCCCGATCTGCTCGGGGGAAAGCTCGAAGGCCTTCCATTCATTCGGAGAGCGCGGTTGTCTGGATGCGTTTTCGTCGACGATCGCCCCGTGAACGAGCGAAAGATCACGATGAGGAGTATCGGCGTCCACTCCGTCCTCAGGCCTCCTGCCACCCAGCAACTCACGCCAGATCGTCGGAAACCGCAACCGAGGTCGCCAGCGACCTGGTTCTTCCGGGTCGCTGACGGCATCGGTTCTCGCGGCGAGTCGCCGCGACATGACGTCGGCTTGACGTGCGGACCTACTTCTTCAGCACCTCGAGCTCGACGTCGATGACCGCGTCGCTCGAGCCGTCGTTGTTGTTGAGCAGGACCGTGATGACGTTTTTTCCCTTCTTGACGAACTTCGGGTTGAGCTTGCGCTCGCGGTTCCAGTACGCGAACTCGTGGTCGGCGTCGTCCTTGTCGACCTCCTTGCCGTTGATCCAGACGATCGCCGAGTTGTCCGACGCGACGCGAAGAAGGATGCGCTTCGCGCCTTTGAGCTTCTTCGCGGGAGCGTCGAAGATCTTGCGCAGCACGATGCCCTGGCCCTTGTGCTTGAGCTCGGTGCCGCCCTTCTGCGCGACGATGGGCTCGCCGTAACCGATCGGAAGCTTGCCCTTCTCCCACTTCTTGTCGTCGAAGTCGGCCTTCTTCCAGGCGTCGTCCTTTACGGTGCCGGCCGGTGCGAAGGTCCAGCCGTCGCTACCCTGAGCGAGGATCGCGTTCGGGTTGACCTTCTTCGGAGCGGGCTTCGGTGGTGGGGGCGGCTTGACGGCCTTCTTCGGCGCGGCTCCTGCGTTGCCGCTCGGCTTCGACTCGCTGCCGGGGTGCGGCTTCGCCGGGGGATCGATGCCACGGTTGACGTAGATGCCCGGGATCGCCTTCTTGAGCGAGTCGACGCCGGCGTCCGTGACGTTCGTCTGCCAGAGGTAGAGACGCTTGAGCGAGGTGAGCCCCTCTAGGTGCGCAAGCGCCGCGTCGTCGACCTTCGTGCCGTAGAGGTTGAGGTACTCGAGCTGGCTCAGACCCTTGAGGCTCGCGAGACCCGAGCCCGTCAGAGCCGTGCGCTCCAGGTGGAGGCGCGTCAAGTTCGTCAGACCCGAGAGCGACGCGAGGCCCGCGTCCGTGATCGTCGTGCCCGCGAGGTTGAGCTCGGCGATGTTCGCGACGCCCGAGACGAGCTTGACCTGATCGTCGCCCGTCTTGCTCGCGGCGGGGCGGAAGCTGACGGCGACCCAGTTGACGTCCTGCGCGAGCTTCATCGCGCGGGCGCCGGCCTTGCGGATCTCCTCGAGCTTCTTCTTGTCGGCGTCCGTCAGCGGCGAGCCGATCGCCTTCTTCTTCGGAGCCTCGGCGCCGGCAGGGTAGGTCGCGCCTTCGGCGATCCAGCGGCGGATGATCTCGACCTCTTCCTTCGTGACAGCCTCGCCCTCGTCCTCGGGGGGCATCGCGTCGTCGTGATCACGCGAAAGGATGATGCGAGCGACGACATCGCTCTCATCGGGCTTGCCGGCGACGATCGCCTTCTTGCCCTTGCCACCGCCGATCGCTCCGGCGTTGTGGAGGCGAAGCTTGGCCTTGCCTTTCTTCTCGCCGTGGCAGCCGAAGCACTTCTTCGCGAAGATCGGAGCGACGTCTTTGGCGAAGTCGACCTTCTCGGGAGCCGCTTGGGCACTCGAGAAGACGAGAGTCATGACGAAAGCGGAAAGAACGGAAAGAAGTCTCATGCGCGCTGTTCCTTTTCGGGTACTTCCTCAGCTTCTTCGATTCCCGCGCTGACGTGTCGCGGCGGGGGAATTCGCTTATCGGAAGATTGTCTCACGCACGAGGCTGGGCTGTACAGCCATTCTTCGGGCCGAGAAAGGGCCTGAAATTCCACACCCGCACAGGTCCCGCACAGGGGCCGGTCGTCTCGCTAGTTAGGTGCGGTCAGCGGTTCAGTTCGGCGAGTCCGCGACCGCCGCATCCTCTTTCGAATTCTCGTTCGAATTCTCGTTCGTCGGGCTCGCGTCCGCCCGAGGCTCGGGCTTCGTCCACGTCCATTCGAACCGAGACGACTCGCCGGCGCGGATGGTGACGCCTTCGGCGAGTCGTACCGTGAGAGAGGTCTCTCCGGCTTCGACGTCCTCGACGAAGACTTGCGCGAGATCGTTCGACGCGGCGTGGATCGTGTAAATTCCGGGCGCGAGCCCGCCGAGCTCGAAGCGCCCCTCGAGCCGTTTCCCGGCTGCGGGCGAGTCGAGGGGATGTCGCTGGACGATTGTCCGCCAAGGTCCACGTCGTGTCCGTAGTCGGGGACGATCTGCGCGTAGACCGATGATGCGATCGATGATGCGATCGATGATGCGATCGATGAGGCATCGCA
>CAYZGY010000475.1:5540-6518 GCA_964478085.1 uncultured Planctomycetia bacterium | reverse complement strand
AACCACCCGCAGACGCCGACCTTCCGCAAGCTGCCCAACTCGATACACGACGAGCTCAACGACAAGATCCGCGACCAACGGTTCGAAGCCGCCGGCAAGGACCAAAAGGAGTTCAAGGAGCTCAATCGAGCCCCAGCGTTCGAACGGCAAGGCCTCTTCGACAAGGAAAACAAAGAGGCCAAGAAGGAGAATGACCTTCAGACCTTCGGCGTTCCCGCAGGAGCGATGTTCTTCCTCTTCATGATGGTCATGATGAGCGCCCCGGCGATGCTCAACGCGGTCCTCGAGGAGAAGATGCAGAAGATCTCCGAGATTCTGATCTCCTCGGTAACTCCGTTCCAGCTCATGCTGGGCAAGCTTGTCGCGACGGTCCTGATCGCGCTGACCCTCTCCGCGCTCTACGTCGGTGCCCTCATCATCGTTCTCAATCACTACGACGTGCTCCACACGGTGCCCGTCGCGATGTACTTCTGGTTCTTCCTCTTCCAGCTTCTCGCGCTGATCATGTTCGGGTCGATCTTCATCGGCATCGGCGCGGCGTGTTCGGAGATCCGCGACGCGCAGAGCTTGATGATGCCGGCGATGCTGCTGGTGTTGATCCCGCTCTTCTGCTGGATCGTCGTTCTCGAGTCGCCGTCGAGCACCTTTTCGCGAGTGATTTCGCTCATCCCGCCCGCCACACCGATGCTGATGCTCCTGCGAATCGGCATTCCCCCAGGACCGCCCTGGTGGGAGATCGCGCTGTCGGTCGTCCTGACGTCGCTCTTTGCGCTCGCGTGCGTCGCTGCGGCGGGGAAGGTCTTCCGCATCGGGATTCTCTCGCAGGGACAGGCTCCGTCGGTCGCGAAGCTGATCCGCTGGGTCTTCTCGAAGTAGCGAGCGCCCAAACCTTCCCCGATTCTCCGCGGGTTCCACGGGGTCGGTGTCACAACTCCGGGTTTCGTCAGTACCTTCTCTGACGAAACCCGGACACCGCCA
>CAYZGY010000475.1:0-5530 GCA_964478085.1 uncultured Planctomycetia bacterium | reverse complement strand
ACCCTGCCCCTTTGCGCGGGGGGTCCCCGGGGGGCGGGCCCACACCGCGGGGTGGCGCCCGCCCATCCCCTCACAAACCCCGGACACCGCCAAGGAGTTCACGATGGACTCCGCACGACAAGCCAAGCTCCTCCTCGCCGTCCTTCTCATCCCGCTTCCAAGGCGGAGCCAAACCGGCCGAGCCGAGGACCAGCTGCGGCGAAGACCCGACGATCGACCTCCTCAGCTGCCTCGAGAGTCCGAGCTGCCCGTGACGTAGAGCTTGCGGTACTCTCGCGGGGTTCGCCCGCGCAGACGCTTGAACACTCGATTGAAGTTCGAGAGGTTCTCGAAGCCCGACGCGTAGGCGATGTCGACGATCGAGTCACGCGTGTCGCGAAGAAGCGCGCACGCGCGACCGATGCGCGAGTGCTGAATGTACGACGTCAAGGTATGCCCGGTGTGGCGTCGAAAGAACCGCGCGAACGGAGCGGGCTGCATGCCCACCGCGGCAGCGACGTCGGGTTGACGAACGGGCCCCTCGAAATGCTCGAGAACGTACTGACACGCGGCGTCGATGCGCCGGCTCGCCTCGGGGACGGACGTGCGCAGCTTGGAGCAGAGCGTCTCGCTCCTTTCGGCGCGCACGAGAAGATCGAGACACTCGAGGAGAAGACCGAAGCGGCCGATCCCCCCAGCCTCTTCCATCCGCCGTAGACACGAACCCACCTCTCGCGCGACGTCTGGCGAAAACTCGAGCCCGAGACGACTCGCCTCGAGTAATTTCTCGAGCTTGCTGCCGTCGGGATGTTGATCGATGAAGGAGGAGATCGACTCGAGCGAGAATTGAACGCAGAACGCCTCGGTGCGCGCGTCGTCACTCGTCTCGTCGCCTTCACCATCGCCCGTCTCTGGTGACCACCACGTGTGCGGCAGATCCGAGCCGAGCAGCACGAGATCGCCCGACTCGAACTGCCGCACGTCGTCGCCGACGAACCGTGTGCCGTTCCCTCGAGCTATCCAGGTCAACTCCCACTCGTCGTGGTGGTGCCAGCAGAAACGAAACGGACGCTCACGCCTCGCGAGGAAGCGGAAGCCGGAATCATCGTCCGGCTCGACGAGCTCACGCCGCAGCAACATCGATCAAAATCGTACAGGTTGAGAGGTTCCAGTGAGGTAGATCCCACTCCTAAAGAATGATTCAATCAGTACTGAAAGGAAAATCAATACGATCATGACACACCTGGAACACTGCATCTGTGATGAGACCGTCACGGAATTCCAATGCGCCGGCTTCGTCCACCTCCGGAATCTCCTCCCACGCAAGACCCTCGGAAGCTGGTCGGAAACCATCCGCGAGGCGGTGCGACGCGAGAACACCGAAACCCGACCGCTCGAGGAGCGCGACACCTACGGACAAGCCTTCCTCCAGACGATGAATCTTTGGCGCACGTGTGAACGAGCCCGCGAAATCGTCTTCTCCCGAGAGCTCGCCTCGATCGCTCGCCAACTCCTCGGCACCTCGGGTGTCCGCCTCTACCACGACCAGGCCCTCTTCAAGGAAGCCGGCGGCGGGCACACGCCGTGGCACGCCGACGCGCACTACTGGCCGATCGGCGCCGCGCGAACGGTGACTGCGTGGATTCCGCTCGTCGACGTGCCTGTCGAGATGGGCCCTCTCGCCTTTGCACGAGAGAGCCACTCACTGACGAACGCGATGGCCTGGAAGATCAGCGACGCGAGCGAAGCCGAGATCGAAAAGCTCGTGGTCGATGAAAACCTCGATGTCCTCGAGGAGCCCTACGAGATCGGCGACGTCAGCTTTCACCTCGGCGGAACGCTCCACCGCGCCGGGGCGAACTCGACCTCGAACGAACGCGCGGTAATGACGATCATCTACTTCGAGGAGAACGCCCGTCTTCGCGCGCCGACGAACCCCGAGCAGGAACGAGACGCGCAACGCTGGTGCCCGGGCGTTCGAGTCGGCGAGCTCTGTGACTCGGAGCTCAACCCGGTCCTCGACACCGTTCAATCAGAGCAAAGCTCGCGGATCTTTCCGACGATCTGATCCTCGAGTCCGGGCGCCCACTTCGACGGGAGGCCGTAGTAGATCATCGACGTGTCCCCTTCGTAGCCGCCCTCCTTCAGAACGCGCTCCGATGGAATGTACGCCATCACGTCGTTGCAGTACGCCGCCACCCACGTCCCGCGTGCGCCGAGCTCGCGCTTGAGCCGCAGGCTGTAGTCGACGACGACCTCGCCACCGAGAAAGATCCAACGCACGTCGGAACCGATGCGCCACGCTTGGATCGGATACGGGTAGGTCGCCGGAATGCCGCCGGCATCGAGCTGCTTCTGAAGCACGCGGGCCCGACCGACGATGTACTTGTTCTTCGATTTCGAGTCGGCGAGAACATCCTCCCGAGTCGGAATCTTCGCGAGCCGCAAATCGATCTCTTCGTACCGCGTCTTCAGGTGATGATCGTCGTTTACGGTCTCGAGCTTGCCTTCGAGGACGCGATCAACCGACTTCGAGAGGCGCTCCCCGTACTCCGTCGCGAGCTCGACCTTACGCCGTGGAAGCGGGTTTTGATCCGCGCCGCAGCCAGCCCAAAACATCGCGACCGTGCCGGGATGCCGCTTCTCGAACGCCGCCTGAGCGAAGCCCGGATAGTCACCCGTCCACTGGTAGAACGACAGCACCGTCGCGTGACAGGCGTAGCCGAAGACGACCGCGAGATCCTTCCCTTTCGCATCACGAACGCGCAGAACGGGAGCGTCGTGATCGATCGGGCCACGCAGCTTGTTCGCCGCGCGCAGCTCGGGAACCTTCTTCTCGGGATTGTTGCGCCGATTGACGGCAAAGGTCGCCTTGCCATGAGCCCACGCGAGCGTCCCGGGAGCGAGCTTCGCGCTGGCCTCGTCGACGGCTCGAACGATCGCTGCGTGCAGGAACTTCGCGTAACGCTCGATCGCCGCGTGCTGCTCCTTCGTCAGAAAGTACATCGACTCGAGATTGCCACCGACGACCGGGCCCGTGTGCGTGTGCGATGTCGCCAGGACGACTTGAGACCTCTCGAGGCGATACTTCTTCGTGATCTCGGCACAGACCGGGACGGAGAGATCACGCGGAACGCCGACGAGGTCGAGCGTCACGAGCACGCCACGACGCCCCTTCGCATCCTCGACGACGAGAGCCTTTGCCCAGAGCGCGTGAAAGGCCTCGTCGGCCGGTCGATTGCGCGACGCATATCCCGACATCCAGACCGATTCGGTCGGAGTGATATCGACCTTCGCGACGCCGGCCTTCCAACCGGCGAACGCAGGAACGCAGGCCACGACCAGAAGAACGAGCGCTGGCACGAAGTGACGAATCCGAGGCATCACAGACCTTCCCTTCTACGACGAGATCTCGCGAATCTTGGCGCCGCGAATCTTCACCTGATCACCGTCGCGACTGAGCTCTTGAAAACCGATACGCCCTCGACGCGGACGTTCGCGAATCGGAGGCGCGTCCGTGCCGTTGTGACGCTTGACGGGCTCGTCGTACGTGTCGAGGTCGACGTCAAGAATCACGACGCCGTTGAGGGTGACATGAGCACGCGAACCGACGAGGCGGACACGGTAGTGATTCCATTCCTTCGGCCGGTACACCTGTTGACTCGGCGCGATCGCGCGGTAGAAGCCACCCGTCAACTCCGAGGGCTTCGCACGCGGATTGTAGCGCAGATCAGCCATCTGGAGCTCGAGTGCGTCGAAGGCCGGATCACCTCGGAGCTCGGTTCGAAGCGCGCAACCGCTGTTTCCGCGCGCACCGAGCTGAAACTCGAACTCGAGCTCGAAGTCGCCGTACTCGCGCTCCGAGATCAGCCAGGTTCCACGCGGATCGCTGCCGTAGAGAACGCCGTCACGCACGTTCCACCGCGCCCCCTCGGGCGGCGGCTTCGCGAGGTCGGCCCAACTGGTCACGACCCAGCCCGACGGGACTCCGTCCTCGGGGAAAAGCAGCTCGAAGGGAGCGCCCTCGTCCGCCTTTTCGCTGAGCGAGCAACCGACGAGAGATACGACCCAAAACGTCCACACGACACGGCGAAATAGCATCTCGATTCCTCCTGGAGCGGCATTGTACCGAAGCGTGCGTCGCTTGACCGCCATCAACCACTCACCTATCATCGAGATCGTCTCAGCCCGATGAGCCATCCTCGGATCCCGCCGAAACGGAGAGTGCACGATGCCTCGCCTTCGCCTCCTTTCGGTTCGCGTCACGCACTTCGTGTCACGCACTTCGTGTCACGCACTTCGTGTCACGCACTTCGCGACTCTTCTGACGCTTCTCTCGATCGCGCGCGGAAATCTCCGCCCGGCACCGATCGAAGAGATTCGCAGCACGCTGACTCCCCCATCGCGGCTGGACGGTCGCCCCCGATGAATCGTTCGTACTGGGCGGGGTCGGACGCGCCGGCGACTGGAACGGAGACGGCTTGAGCGATCTCGTCGTCCCCGGGTACCAGTCCGGCGAGGCTCGCTGGGAGACCTTCGTCCTGCTCGGCGGCAGCGCCCTGCCTCACGTCGCGAGCTTCGAAGATCTGCGTCGTCGAGCGATCCCTCTGCTGTCACCACACGGCCTCAGCTTCGTCAGCTCCGCGGGCGACGTCGACGGTGACGGCACGGACGACCTCTTCGCGCGCGTTAACGGCCCGACCGACAACGACAGCGAGGCGTGGATCATCTTCGGGCGCCCCGGAGTTCGTCGACGCGATCGACGTCGGGGCCTTGCCGGCCGGAGTCGAACGCGCTCGCTTCATCTCGACGAGCGCGCGCCCGCCCCGACCGGCCAACGCTCACGCCTTAGGCGGCGACGGCAAACTGGTGATCACCGACGCCGTCGACACCCTCGGCTTCCTCTTCCTGGGCGGCCCGCCGCCACCCGATCCAGGCCCGAACGATTGCGGTCTCGACGCAAGCCGAGATCACGGTCCCCCGGGGCATCGACGACGATTTGAAACTCTCGGTGCAGAGCTTCCTCTTCGAGGCGCAGCCGGACGAGCTCGCTCAGGAGCTTCTCGACTCGCTCCCGCTCGGTCTCCTTCGAGGGCGAGCATCGTGAGCGCCTCCTGCGTGATCGTCTTGCCCATGAGCTCGGTGGCCTCACGCTCGAAGGCCACTCGATCCTCGTTCAGCGCCTGTATTATCGCGCGCTGTGCCTCGTCGCGCTTCTTCCTCTGATCGGGCGTGAGGATCTCATCGATCTTCGCGTCAACGACCACCCGCCGTTGTTGAATTTCGTTTTGCATCGTCAGGGGATCGAGAGTCCCCTCCGAGTCGGCCTCGCGCAAGTACTCCTGCACGGACGCGGCGAACTCTTCCTCGAGCGTGCGAATCGCGGCCTCCTGCTTCGGATCGAGTCCGAGCTGCCGCACGATCGGCTGGATCAGGTCCGGAATCGGATGGTCGTCGACCGATGGAGTCGAGTTCGTCGCTGAAACTCGCCAATGCATGCGGAAGAGATCGACGAATCGAGAAGCCGTCAGGGGTGTCGGAACCACCTTCG
>CAYZGY010000474.1:0-6526 GCA_964478085.1 uncultured Planctomycetia bacterium | reverse complement strand
CCCGATCGACATCACCGTGACGAGAATCGAGTTCGTGAGGATGTAGACCGGGATGGCGAACCAGCACATCGTGCCGAGCATCACCGCGCTGCCGAACCCGACGACCATCATCGGAAGCGCGAGCCCGACGAGGTTGCGGAACGCGATGATCAGAAAAACGACAACCACGGCGACGCAGAGCGGATTGAGGCGAATCGCGCTGTCGACGACCGCGTGGCCCATCGCGGAGCGCACGGCCGCTTCTCCCGCAAGCGCGAGGCGCAGACCCGGTGCCGCGCGACTGTCCGCCAGCTTGCGAACCTCCTCGTAGACGGGCTGCGCGCTGCCGGGCGGAGGAACGATGAAGATCGCCGCGGACGATCCGTCGTCGGAGACGATCACCCCCGTGTAAAGCTCGAGCCGATAGACCGCCTCACGAAGAGCCTCGAGGTCCTCCGCCGTCTCGGGGAACGGATCGAGGAAGGGGAGGTCCTCCGGGATCCCGCTCGTCATGTCGACGTCGAACTCGGTCGCGAGGCTGTAGACCGGATGCTCGGGCGGGTCGCCCCAAGCTTCGCGGTTCTTGTCGAGGAGCTCGAGGACCTCGTGGCTCAAATCACGGATGAGCTCGAGCGGCTTCGCGTCGTGAGGGCGGAAGATCCCGCCAGGCACGGGCTCGCCTTCTTCGTCGACGACGACGACCGCGAGAAGCATCGGGTCCTCGAGCCCGAAGACATCCTCGACGCGCTGCTTGCTCAGGAGCGCGGGGTGCTCGGGTGGCAGGAACGCGTCTGGACGACTGTCGAAGCGTAGCTTCGTCAGACCGTAGCCCGTTGCCGCCATGATCGTCAGGACGATCGCGAGGGTGGCGCGGGGATGACTCGTGATGAGGAGGAAGTACCTACCCATGGCAACACACGAGATTCAACACCGCGAGTCGCCGTTTGGGAAGCGCGTCTTCGGGGGGAGCTACGCGGGCTCGGCCTCGAGATCCTTGAGCGTGTTCTTGACCGCCTGCGGGATGACGTCGGACTTCATGTACATCGTCACGGCGCGGAACTTGTCGTCGACGAGCTCCTTGACGCCTTCGCCCGCGAGGAACTCGGCGACAGCCGTCTGGACGACCGCCTCGATCTGATCCTTGAAGATCTTTCCGAGGTTCTCACTGAGGAACTCTTTGACGATCTCGCCGGCGGCCTCTTTGACACCCGCGTTATCCGACGACGCGACTCCACCGGAGCTCGCTCCGGCTCCTTCTTCCAGCTCGCGGCGGACGATGCGCACGACGAGCGCCTCGAGGAGTCCGCTGTCGACTAAGAGCTGGGTCATCGTCGACTTGAGCTGATCCGGGCTACTCGCCTGACCTTCGGCCGGAGATGCCGAGCCACCACGCTCGAAGAGCGCGACGAGATCTAGGGCCACTTGTGACGCGTTCGGACTGTCGGTCGTTGAGTTCGGAGAAGACAAGGCGATCTAGGACCTCTTGAATGGAGTCGCGGAAGGGACGGTCTGCCCAGACCGTTCACCGAAAGATTAAGATGGGGGAATCGGAGAGTCGACTCCCGGACATTGTCGGCCATCGGGCGACGCATTTTCGGAAGATCTGCGTTCTGGGGCTCGACCGCAGGCCTTCCGCTGTTCGCGAAGGTCCGGTACCATGGCGCCGCAACGAGGCCCCACCGGAAAATTCAGGCCGTGGCAGAAGACGTATTGATCGTACCGAGAGTCGAGCTCTTCGTGGCAGAGCGTGATGCGTTTCAGGGTTATCGCGACGCAGCGGAGTTCCCGGAGCTCGCTTCCGCGCTGGCTCGCCGGGTCGCGAAGGCCTCGACATTCCTCCCGCGCGACGAAGTCGAGGAGGACCCGACCCTCAAGCAGATCATCCCTTACGGCCTCGTGACCTTCGAGCGACCCGACTCCTCGGTCGAGGTGTTCTTGATGCGGCGTACGAAGGGCGGCGGGGAAGCCCGTCTTCACGATCTCTACAGCGTCGGGGTCGGCGGGCATATCAATCCGGTCGATGAGGGGACGGGCCGCTCGGCGACGCCGGAGAGCGAATCGACGGCGAGCTTTGCAGGGGTGGTCGACGCCGCGCTCCACCGCGAGATCTCCGAGGAGCTCGAGGTGGATCCGGACTACTCGATCGACGTTCTCGGCTTCATCAACGACGACTCGAACACGGTCGGCGCGGTCCATTTCGGCGTGGTCTACCGCATCGAGGTCGACGCGCCAGACGTGCGGGTCCGCGAGGTCGAGCATCTCGAGGGGCGGTTCGTGACATCCAGCGTCCTCGCCGCGCATGCGGACCGCATGGAGTCGTGGTCGCAGCTCCTCGTCGAGTCGATCCGGGCCGAGATCCTCCGATGACCCGCAAGGATCGGGACGCGCCGCAAGGCGTGCCCAAGGCCGCCGCCGCGCGGCTCGCGCTCTACTTGCGCTGCCTCGAGAAGCTCAAGAGCGGCGGGATGGAGACCATCTCGTCCCAGCAGCTCGCGACCGCGGTCGGCGTGACCGCGGCCCAGGTTCGCAAGGACCTCGGGTACTTCGGGCAGTTCGGATTTCCGGGCGTCGGGTACCGGATCGATCATCTCATCGCCGAGATTCGCCGTATCCTCGGGACCGATCGGACCTGGAAGGTCGCCCTCGTGGGTGTGGGAAAGCTCGGCTCCGCTCTCCTGGACTATCGAGGCTTCACCGAGCAGGGCTTTCGGATCTGCGCGCTCTTCGATCGCCAGCCCGAGGTTATCGGTCGCGTGCTCGGCGATCTCGTCGTCGACTCGATCGACGACATCGGGCGGGTCGTCGCCGAGAAGGAGATCGAGCTCTGCATCCTCGCGGTCCCGGCCGAAGCGGCCCAAGCCGTCGCGGATCAGGTCGTTGCCGCGGGCATCCGTGGGATTTTCAACTTCGCTCCGGTCGTCCTCAATCTTCCGGAAAAGGTCGGGTACGTCTCGATCGATCTCGCCGTCCAGCTCGAGCAGCTCAGCTTCTTCGTCACCCAGGCGGAGCGCCCGTTCGAGGAGGCCTCGGAAGGGGCAACCGACACGGCTTCGGGCCTCCCCGAAGAGCCCGATTCGTGAGCCTCTGCAGGCCCCCGAATGGCGCCCTAATTCCTTTGACTCTCGGGGTCTAAGTCGCTAAAGTTCGCCATCTTTGCCGCGCTACCCGGTGGTGTAATTGGCAGCACAACAGGTTTTGGTCCTGTTAGTTAAGGTTCAAGTCCTTACCGGGTAGCCATCTTCGCGTTTTCGACCCTTGAGATCTCCCGGACGGAGCTTCTAAGTGCTTGCGCTCGTAGTGCTTGCGGCTGGCCGTGGGTCTCGGATGAAGTCCGAGCTACCCAAGGTGCTGCACCCGGTTCTCGGTTCTCCCCTGCTCGACTTCGCGCTCGAGAAGGGGGAGGAGCTCGCCGTCGACGAGTCGGTCGTCGTCGTCGGGTGGGGACGTGAAGCCATCGAGGCGCACTACGAGAAGCACCACGGCGGGGGGACACCGAACGCCGGACGGAAGATCAGCTGGGCCGTCCAGGACGAGCAGCTCGGGACGGGTCACGCGGCCCACATCGGAGTCGAGGCGATCTCGGCCAAGGACGCGGAGGGTGTTCTTATCCTCAACGGCGACTTGCCTTTGCTCGACTCGGAGACGATCCGCCGCCTCGTCGAGACGCACCGAGAGAACGGCCACGCTGCCACCGTCCTCACCTGCCACAAGGACGACCCGACGGGATTCGGCCGTGTCGTCCGCGCCGAGAGCGGCCAGGTCGTCAACATCGTCGAGGAGCCCGACTGCGACGACGAGACGCGGGCGATCCCCGACGTCAACGTCGGCACCTACGTCTTCTCGATCGAGGCCTTCCGCAAGTACTACGACCGCATCGGGACCGACAACGAGCAGAACGAGTACTACCTGACGGACGTCGTCGTCGAAGCTTCGAAGGACGGCGCCAAGGTCGGGACGGTCGCCGTCGCCGACGAGCGCGAGACTGCGCAAGTCAACTGCCAGAAGGAGCTCGCGGTCGCTCAGGCGATTCTCAAGGAGCGCATCATCGACGAGCTCTTCGACAAGGGAGTGCGCATCGACGATCCGGCCAGCTGCTACATCGAGCGCGGCGTCGAGGTCGCCGCCGGGGCGCACATCCACCCCTTCTGCGTCTTGCGCAAGGGAACGGTGATCGAGGCCGGCGCCCACGTCGGGCCTTTCGCGCACCTGCGACCGGGCTCGCACCTCGGAGCAGGCTCGAAGGTCGGCAACTTCTGCGAGCTGAAGAATACGGACCTCGGCCCAGGGGCCAAGGTCAATCATTTGAGCTACGTCGGGGACGGAGACGTCGGCGCCCAGGTCAACATCGGCGCCGGGACGATCTTCGCCAACTACGACGGCAAGAAGAAGCATCGCACGGTCGTCAAGGACGGCGCGTTCATCGGCAGCGGGACGGTCCTCGTCGCACCGGTCACGGTCGGCGAAGGAGCGTCGACCGGCGCCGGAAGCGTGGTCCTGCGTGGCCGTGATGTCGAGGACGGTCAGACCGTCGTCGGCATGCCCGCGCAGGTCCTCGAGAATAAGAGCCTCGAGAAGAAGACCCTCGACAAGTCCCAGAAACAAGAAACTTAGCAGCGTAAGCTAACCAGTTCGTGTCTCCCTCGAGAGAGGGGTTTTCGAGCGCGATGAACAGGACGCTTCCCCGAAGCGCCAGGTCGTAAGGACCGGGGTCTTGAAGGCCGGCGATCGGGGGGCACCAACCCCGGATTCACGCTGAGGATTCATTTCATGAAAGAGTTTGTACTCAAAGCGAATCTCCGCTCCGACTTCGGCAAGAAAGCGAGCCGACGTCTGCGCGCCGAGGGGCACCTGCCTGCCAACATCTACGGCCACAAGCAGGACAACGCTTCGGTCACGCTGGACTCGAAGGAGTTCCGGATGTTCTTCGAGGCCGGTCACCGCATGGCGACCCTCGATGTCGACGGAAAATCCGAGCACGGCGTCGTCAAGGAGGTCCAGTGGGACGGCATGGGGAACGAGATTCTCCACGTCGACTTCTCGCGGATCGACAAGGACGAGAAGATCGAGCTCGAGGTTCACGTCGATGTCAACGGTGTGCTCGCGGCGGGCGTCGCGGAGTTCCCGCACAAGGAGCTCAAGATCCGCGGCCCGGCGTCTGCCCTGCCCGAGTCCGTCGAGATTCGCGTCGGCGAGCTCAAGATGGGCGACGCGATCCGCATCAAGGACGTCGTGGTTCCTGACGGCTGCGAGGTCGTCGGAGACCCCGAAGGTCTCGTCTTCGCTTGCAACGCGCCGCGCGGTATACAGATCACCGACGGGGGAGAGGATGGCGAGGCTGGCCCCTCGGAGCCTGAGGTCATCGGCAAGTCGGAAGACGGCGGAGACTCGGATTAAGCGGTAGGAGTCACCTCCTGAAATACGGACTGTTTCTCTGAAATACATTGTCGGTTTAGGCAATCCGGGTCGGAAGTACGCCGGATCGCGCCACAACATCGGGTTCGACGTCGTCGAACGATTCTCGAAGCGGGAGTTCTTCGAAGGCGAGCGCCGCAAGTTTCAGGCGCTCTACTCCGAGAAGGTCCTCTCGCTCGAAGGAGGCTCGGAAAAGGTTTACCTACTGCGTCCTCAGACGTACATGAATCTCAGCGGCAACGCCGTGCGTGACTTTCTCGGCTTTTTCGGCGAGAGTGTTCGGGAGCCCCTGACGGACAAGCTCCTCGTCGTTTACGACGACCTCGACCTGCCGACCGGAAAGCTACGCTTTCGAGCGAAGGGCTCGGCGGGCGGACACAACGGGATCAAGTCCGTGATCCAGTGTGTCGGTCACCAGAACTTCTCTCGACTCAAGATCGGCGTCGGTCGAAGGCCCGGAATCGACGCCGCGGACTTCGTCCTCGAGAAGGTCGACGCCGCGTCGCGAGAAGTGCTCGACCGAGCGGCCGAGGAGGCTTGTCGAGCCGTCGAGGTTTGGTTGAATCAGGGTATCGAAGAGTCGATGAACCGGTTCAACCGTTCCCCTGAGGAAGAGTCGAACGACGAGTAGGTGAGCGCGCTTCGAGCGCCGGGCTGATAGTTTCGCCGGCGAGAGCCCGAAAGACACCAAGACAGAACACTTTACAGCGGAGGCACGAAGCCTTGAGACTCTACGAAGGATTGTTTCTCTTCGACGCGAACCTCGCGAGCCGGGACTGGCCCGGACTCGAGGCACACGCCGGTGACCTGCTCCAGAAGCACGGCGCCGAGCTCGTCTACTCGGAGCGCTGGCCGGACCGCAAGCTCGCCTACGAGATCAAAACTTGCAGGAAGGGTACGTACTACCTAACCTACTTCAACGCGACGCCCGAGGCGATCACGGGTCTGAAGCGTGACGTGCAGCTCTCCGAGCGTATCCTCAGACTGCACGTGATGCAGAATGAGCACCTCCCGGAACTGCTCGAGCACGCCACGAAGCGCGCCGAAGAAGGATCTCCGTCGGAGGAGACCGCGAAAGCGGACGGTGCGAAAGCGGACGGTGCGAAAGCGGACGCAAACAAAGCGGAAGCCTCGC
>CAYZGY010000473.1:5760-6530 GCA_964478085.1 uncultured Planctomycetia bacterium | reverse complement strand
ACTCGACGTTCACCGAGGCGATCAACCACGATCCCGCGATCACGTACATCCAGACGGGCAGTCAGATTCCCGGTCGCCCGAGCCTCGGCGCTTGGGTGAGCTACGGGCTCGGCTCGATGAACGAGAACCTGCCCGGCTACATCGTCATGCATGCGCGCAGCCGCTTTCCCGAGCAGAGCCTCTTCGGCCGTCTCTGGGGAACGGGCTTCATGCCTTCGGATCACCAGGGCATCCTCCTGCGCAGCCAAGGCGATCCGGTGCTCTACCTGAGCAACCCGGCCGGCGTCTCGCGGGAAGATCGCCGCCATCAGCTCGACACGCTCGCAGAGCTCAACCAGAGCCAGCACGATCGCTTCGCCGACCCCGAAGTGCTCTCACGCGTACGTCAGCACGAGATGGCGTACCGCATGCAGTCGTCGATCCCCGAGCTCATGGACCTCTCGCAGGAGAGCAAGGAGACTTTCGAGCTCTACGGTGAAGACGCCAAGACGCCCGGCACTTTCGCGGCGTGCTGCCTCAACGCCCGCCGACTCGCCGAGCGCGGCGTCCGCAACATCCAGATCTTCCACCGCGGCTGGGACGCGCACGGCGGCCTACCGCGCGAGCACGAGTCGCAGTGCAAGGACATCGACCAGGGCAGCGCTGCCCTGATCAAGGACCTCAAGCAGCGCGGCATGCTCGACGACACCCTCGTGATCTGGGGCGGCGAGTTCGGCCGCACGGTCTACTGCCAGGGCGGCCTGTCGCGTCAGAACTACGGTCGCGATCAC
>CAYZGY010000473.1:0-5750 GCA_964478085.1 uncultured Planctomycetia bacterium | reverse complement strand
CCCGCGCTGCTTCACCGTTTGGATGGCCGGTAGCGGCATCAAGCCCGGTATCACGTACGGCCAGACGGACGACTACGCGTACAACATCGCCGATGCCGACGGCAACCCGATCAAGCCGTCGAAGGAGAAGTGGACGCCCGGCACGATGCACATCCACGACCTCAACGCGACGATCCTGCACCTTCTCGGCATCGACCACAAGCGATTGACGTACCGTTACCAGGGACGCGACTTCCGGCTGACGGACGTCCACGGACACGTGATTCACGACCTCCTCGCGTAATCCGCCTCAGACAGGAACCGAGACTTCTTTGATGACCTCCCGACGCATCGCGATCACTATCATATGCGCGCTCTTTGCGCTTTTTGTCGCGAACGGCGCGGCGCTCGCCGAAAAGCCGATGAACGTCGTCGTCATCCTCGTCGACGACCTCGGCTACATGGACATCGGCGCGTACAACCCGAAGACGTTTTACGAGACTCCCAACGTCGACCGCCTCGCGAAGAGCGGACTCCGCTTCACCGATGGATACGCGGCCAATCCCGTTTGCAGCCCGACGCGCTTCTCGATGATGACGGGGCGCCATCCTTCGCGCATCGACGCGACGAACTTCTTCTCGGGTCGTCGGCCCGGCAAGTTTCTCCCGGCGCCACTCTTCGATCGCATGCCGATCGACGAGGTGACCGTCGCCGACGCCGTCAAGACGAAGGGATACGCGACCTTCTTTGCGGGCAAATGGCACCTCGGTCCGACGGCTGAGTTCTGGCCGAAGAAGCAGGGCTTCGACATCAACAAGGGCGGTCACAACCGCGGCGGTCCCTACGGCGGCAAGAAGTACTTCTCCCCGTACGGCAACCCGCGTCTCGAGGACGGCCCCCCGGGCGAGCACCTGCCGATTCGCCTCGCGAACGACACCGCGAAGTTCATCGAGGACAACAAGGACGGCAACTTCCTCGCGTACCTCTCGTTCTACTCCGTGCACACGCCACTCATCGGCCGCAAGGACCTGGTCGAGAAGTACAAGAAGCGTGCGGAGAAGATCGCCGGTGAGGAGTTCGGTCCCGAGGAGCAGAACCTGCCCTCGAAGCGAGCCCGTCGCGTACGCATTCTCCAAAAGCACGCCGTCTACGCGGCGATGATGGAAGCGATGGACGAAGGTGTCGGCATCGTCCTCGACAAGCTCGAGAAGCTCGGTCTCGACAAGAACACGGCCGTTTTCTTCACGAGTGACAACGGCGGCCTCTCGACGTCGGAGGGCCATCCGACGAGCAACCTGCCGCTCCGCGCGGGCAAGGGCTGGTGCTACGAAGGCGGCATTCGCGTGCCGTTCATCGCGCGCATTCCGGGAGCGACAAAAGCAGGTACGACCAGCGCCGTCCCCGTGATGACGACGGACTTCTTCCCGACGATCCTCGAGCTCGCGGGCATCGCCCGGGATCCGAAGGCGACGATCGACGGCAAGAGCCTCGTCCCCCTCATTCGCCGCAAGGCCGCGAGCCACCACGACGCCCTCTACTGGCACTACCCCCACTACTCGAATCAGGGCGGCTTCCCGGGCGGAGCGATCCGCGTCGGTGACTGGAAGCTCCTCGAGCGCTACGAGGACGGCCGCGTCGAGCTCTACAACCTCACGGCCGATATCGGCGAGCAAAAGAACGTCGCCGGCGAGCACGCCGATCGCGTCCAGTCGATGCGCAGCAAGCTCCACGCCTGGTACAAAGACGTCGACGCCAAGTTCTTACGTCCAAAGAAGGGCCAAAAGGAGAAGCCCTGGCGTCCCTGAGCAGAACTTGACGCCGAGGCGATCGGGGCCTACGCTTCTTGACCTCTCCTGCCGAAAAAGGAGAGATCCTGTCAGACCCGAACGAACCATGACTGGCACGCTCGTCCTCATTCTCAGCCTGACCGTCCCCTCCATTATCGGAGGCGGGTCGTCGTGCGCTGGAGTAACGTAGCGAAACGAGCGCTGCAGATCCTGCGTCGACGCCACTACGATATCGACTCGTTCTCGATCTCGCGCTCCCCCGTCGAGACTTCGCAGACGTGCGCCCTGCTCGAATGCCGTGGCGAGGAATCCGGCATCGAGCAGATCGTCAAGCAGCTCGCGAAGCTCGTTTCCATTCGTTCGGCCGAGATCTCCGAGACGCGCTCGATCGTCGACGAGGCAGCCGAGGTCGTCGAGGGCGCTCGCTTTCAAATCCTCGCTTGAAAGGTCGAAAGCTCGTAGTAACGCCCTTCGCTCGCGATGAGCTCGTCATGCGAACCCCGCTCGACAATCTGACCGTCCTCGATGACGAGGATCTGATCCGCGCTTCGAATCGTGCTCAATCGGTGAGCGATGACGAACGTCGTGCGGCCGCGCATCAGCTCCTCGAGACTCTTCTGAATGAACCGCTCGCTCTCGCCGTCGAGGTTCGAGGTCGCCTCGTCGAGAACAAGCACGCGCGGATCGGCGATGAGCGCACGAGCGATCGCGACGCGCTGTCGCTGCCCACCCGAGAGCTTGACGCCCCGCTCCCCGATGAGCGTGTCGATCCCTTCGTCGAAGCGATCAGCGAACTCGTGCACGTAAGCCGCCTCGACCGCCGCGCGTACCTCGTCCTCGCTCGCGCCGGGACCCCCGAGGAGGATGTTCTCGCGGATCGTTCCTTCGAAGAGGAAGTCGTCCTGCAGAACCACTGCGAGCCGAGAGCGGAAGCTGTCGAGGGTCACCGTCCGCATGTCGATGCCGCCGACCTCGACGAGTCCCTTCGTCGGTGTCAGAAACGAAGCGGCGAGGCCCGCGAGCGTCGTCTTCCCCGAGCCCGAGCTGCCGACGAGCGCTGTGACCGACCCCGGCGGCGCCTCGAAGGAGACGTCGCGGAGGACTTCCTTGTCTTCGTCGTACGCGAACGAAACGTCGCGAAAACGAATCTCTCCGATCGAGTCGAGCGTGTGCTTGCGGGACGGGTCGTCGCCCTCGGTCTCGACGTCGAGCAGCTCGTTCATGCGGTCGAGCCCGGCGAAGGCCTCCGTGATTTGCGTGCCGATGTTCGCCATCTGCATGATCGGTGCGACGAGAAAGCCTAGGTAGAGCGTCAACGAGACGAACTCGCCCATCTGGAGTCCCCCGCCGACCATGCGCCCGCCCCCGCCTCCCATCAGAAGAACGCTGACGACCCCCATGAGCAGCGTTCCAAAGCACGTGACGATGCTCGTCGCGGTCATCGACTTGCGCACATTCTGGTAGATCCGGTCGACCCCCTCCTCGAAGACGACCTCCTCGCGATCCTCGGCATTGAAGCCTTTGACGACTCGAATGCCGCCGAGTGATTCCGTCAGTCTCCCGGTGACATCCGCGCGGATCGCGCCGCGTTCGCGGAAGATCGGCCGCACGAACGAGAACGCCTTCATCGAGATCAGAGCGAAGATCGCGAGCGGCAAAAGTGCGACGACGGTCAAGAAGCCGTCGATCTGCACCATCAGAAAAAACGCCACGACTGCCGTCAGAGTTCCGCCGAAGAGCTGCACGAGCCCCGTGCCGACGAGATTCCGCACGCCTTCGACGTCCGTCATGATCCGCGAGACGAGCACGCCGGACTTCGTGCTGTCGAAGTAGCTCACAGGGAGTCTCAGGACGTGCTTCTGCACGCGTGCGCGTAGCTGCGAGATCAAGTGCTGCGCCTCGATCGCGACAAACTGCGTGAGCGCGAACGACGAGAGTGCCTGGAGCACGATCGCCCCACCGACGACGGCGAGGAGCTTCCAGAGAAGGTCGAGATTCTGATCGGGTACGATCTCGTCGAGGAGCACGCGGGTCGAACCGGGAAGGACGAGCCCGCTGATTCGATTGATGGAGATCAGCAGCAAACCGAGCGCGAGACGACCGCGACGAGGCCAGATGATCGTCGTGAACGCGCTCTTCACGCTCGCGAGGGATGGAGGTCGACGTTTACCGGGTTTCATGATCCCATGAACGTAGCACCGGCCCGCCGAGGAGCACGTCGATTTTTGAACAAAGCGTTCGTCAAGGAACCCGAGCCCGCCGAACCGCGCTGCCCGCCTCCGAGCGGCGGTTGTGACGCGATAGGGCTTCCCGTGACACGCACGACGCTGCGCGCTCAACTCTCTGAAGAGGACGCCGATCGCTTCGCGGGCTCCGCGTTCTACTGCCCGAGCCCGAACTGCGACATCGCGTACTTCGATCCCTGGGGTGTGACGATCCCGCGCAGCGAAATCCGTAGCGAGGCCTACCCCAAGAGCGCGGGCGCCCCCGTCTGCAGCTGCTTCGGCGTCACCGCAGACGAGATTCTTCGTCGAGCGACGAGCGGCGAGAAGGCTTGGGCACGCGACCAGCTCGCACGCGCCGAGAGCGCCGAGGCGAAATGCGAGACAGAAGCTCCGAGCGGTGAGTCGTGCGTCGCCGAGTTCCGCAAGATCTTCCTCAAGTACTTCACGCCGGAATGAGCTTCGCGATCGGCATAGAATCCTGCGTCGAGTCGCCCCCGGCGATCCTCGAGAGCGCGACGCGATTCGGCATCCTGTCGAACCAGGCGTCGGTCGACCGAAATCAACGCTTCTCGCATGAGGTCCTCGCCGAACGCTTCCCGGGACGCCTCCGAGCGCTCTTCTCCCCGCAGCACGGCTTCTGGGGCACCGAGCAAGACAACATGATCGAGACGCCCCACAGCTCCCTGGGCGGCCTTCCGGTTTACAGTCTCTACTCGGAGATTCAGAGTCCGACCGAGTCGATGCTCGAAGATCTCGAATTGCTCGTCGTCGATCTCCAGGACGTCGGGACGCGCGTCTACACGTTCCTCAAGACGCTCGAGCTCTGCCTCGTCGCGTGCGCTCGCTGGGACACGCGCGTCCTCGTTCTCGATCGGCCGAATCCCCTCGGGGGAGAGCTCGTCGAAGGTGCGCCCGTCGAAGCCGGATTCGAGAGTCTCGTCGGCATCCGCGGCTTTCCGATGCGGCACGGGCTGACGCTCGCGCAAGCGGCCCTCTTCCTGCGGGACAGAATCCCCGACCTCTCGCTCGAGATCGTTTCTCTCGAGGGCTACTCCCGCAGGACGACGTGGGACGATCTCGACCGCCGCTGGATCCCGACCTCCCCGAATCTCCCGCGCCCCGAAAGCGTCGCGGTCTATCCCGGGACCGTCCTCGTCGAAGGGACAAATCTCTCCGAAGGACGCGGAACGACGACGCCCTTCGAGATCGTCGGAGCACCCTTCGTCGACGAGTCTCACCTCGCCGGCGAGATGGGGAAACGAGGTCTCGACGGAGTCGTTTTTCGCCCGATCCGATTCACCCCGACCTTTCAGAAGTGGGCGGGTGAAGAATGCGGAGGCGTCTTTCTCCACGTCACCGACCTCGACGCGTTTCGCCCTTACCGAGCCGCGATCACGCTTCTCGCCGCGATTCATGACGCTTGGCCCGACGAGTTTCGCTGGCGAGACCCGCCCTACGAGTACGAGGAGAAGCTCCTGCCGATCGATATTCTGAGCGGCTCCTCCCGACTCCGCGAGGCGATCGACCGCGGACTCTCGACACGAGATACCGAACCGCTCGCGAACGTCGATCCGATCCGTTGGAGTCCGCTCGCCTCGATCGATCTCGCCTACTGAGTTGCCATGCGCTGGACACGCACCAACGGATGCGCATGAACTGGCCGCTGAGGGCGATTCTGCTGCTGAAAGTCCGCGGATGTCGAGGTGACGTCACGACGCGGCGATGCGCCGCGTGGCTCGATCTCCGCGTCGACCCGGAG
>CAYZGY010000472.1:4142-6572 GCA_964478085.1 uncultured Planctomycetia bacterium | reverse complement strand
GCCGGAGAGTCGAACCGACTCGCCGGCGCCCGCTGCAATTCACACGTGACGAAAACGCGAGGAAACCTCAGTCGCGATCGTCTCGGTCGCGATCACGGTCACGATCGCGATCACGGTCACGATCGCGATCGCGATCACGGTCACGATCACGATCACGATCTCGGTCGCGGTCACGATCTCCGTCGCGGCCACGATCTCCGTCGCGGCCACGATCTCCGTCGCGGCCACGATCTCCGTCACGGTCACGGTCACGGTCACGGTCACGGTCACGATCTCGGTAGCCACCGCGTCCGCCGCGATCTCCGCCGCGTCCGCCGCGTCCGCCGCGATCTCCGCCGCGATCTCCGCCGCGATCTCCGCCGCGATCTCCGCCGCGCCCGCCGCGATCACCACCGCGTCCTCGACCGCCGCGATCACCACGGTCACCGCCACGGCCTCGGCCGCCGCGGTCGCCACCACGGTTGTTCGCTTCCGCGAGCTCTTCCTCGGTCAGGCCTTCCTCGCCGCTCTCGGCGGCCTTCTTCGAGAGACGCACGCGTCCCTGGTTGTCGGAGCCGAGGCACTTGACGGGAATGATGTCACCGATCGAGACGATGTCGCTGACCTTGTCGACGAAACCGTCGGCGAGCTCGCTGACGTGGATGAGTCCTTCCTGACCCGGGAGCACCTCGACGAAGCAGCCGAAGTCCTTGATCGAGACGACGCGGCCCTGGTAGATGCGACCGGCCTGGATCTCCTCGGTGATCGCACCGATCTTCTCCTCGGCCTGCTTCGCACCGTCGACGTTGGTTCCCCAGATCGTCACCGTGCCGTCGTCTTCGATCTCGATCGTGGTCGAGGTCTCTTCCTGGATACCCTTGATCATCTTTCCACCCGGACCGATCACGAGGCCGATCTTCTCCGGGTCGATCTTCATGCGGATGATCTTCGGCGCGAACGGCGAGATATCCTCGCGCGGACGATCGAGGGCCTTGAGCATCTCCTTGAGGATGTGGATACGACCCTCGCAAGCCTGCTCGAGCGCGGTCGCCATGAGCTCGGCGCTGACGCCCGTGATCTTGATGTCCATCTGCAGCGCGGTGATTCCGAACTGCGTTCCGGCGACCTTGAAGTCCATGTCGCCGTTGTGGTCTTCGCTACCGAGAATATCGCTGAGAATCGCGACGTTGTCGCCGTCTTTGACGAGACCCATCGCGATGCCCGCGACGGGCTGACGGATCGGCACGCCGGCGTCCATCATCCCGAGCGTTCCGCCACAGACCGAGGCCATCGACGACGAGCCGTTCGACTCGGTGATGTCGGAGACGACGCGAACGGTGTACGGGAAGTCGTCGTCCTCGGGCATGACCGCGGCGAGCGCTCGCTGCGCCAGCGCACCGTGACCGATCTCGCGGCGCTTCGGACCGCGGTTCGCCCACGCTTCTCCGACCGAGAAGGCCGGGAAGTTGTAGTGGAGCGAGAACTTCTCGCGGTACTCCTCGCCGAGGCCATCGACGATCTGCTGGTCGCCACCCGTTCCGAGCGCGATCGAGATCAACGCTTGGGTCTCGCCACGGGTGAAGAGCGCCGAGCCGTGGACCTGCTTCGGCAGCACGCCGACCTCGGAGACGATCGAGCGGATGTCGCTGTGGCCGCGACCGTCGGTTCGCGTTCCGGAGAGGATCAGCTCGCGCTCGGCTTCCTCGGAGAGCCCACCGAGAAGCGACAGAACGAGCCCACGCTCGGGAGCATCGGGGTCGGGCTCTGCATCGCCCTCGACTTCTGGCGCGATCTGATCGGCGCACTCGACGATGTACTCCTTACAAGCAGTCTTTCGCGCGTGCTTGCCCTCGGTGAGAAGGCGCTCACGGAAGCCGCTGTAAAACTTGTCACGCAGCGCGCCCTGGAGCTCGCTGTGATCAGGACCCGGCTCGATCTCCATCTTCGGCTTGCCGCACTGACGCATCAGGCCTTCGATGAGCTCGACGATCTCCTTGACCACGGAATGCGCGAGGTCGATCGCCTTGAGCATCGTCTCCTCGGAGACTTCCGAGGCACCGCACTCGACCATCGTCACGCCGTCGTTCGTACCCGAGACGACGAGGTCGAGATCCGACTCCTTCATCTGCGGCTGCGTCGGCATGACGATCAGCTCCTCCTCGATCAGACCGATGCGGACGGTCGCGATCGGCCCGAGGAAGGGGATGTCCGAAATCGCCAGGGCCGCCGACGACGCGATTCCCGCAAGGAGATCCGGGTCGTTCTCTTGATCGACCGCGAAGACCTGCGCGGCGACCGAAGTGTCCATGCGATACTCGTCCGGGAAGAGCGGACGGATCGGGCGGTCGATCAGACGACAGGTGAGGATCTCCTTCGTCGTCGGCCGACCTTCTCGCTTGATGAAGCCGCCCGGGAACTTTCCAGCGGCGGTCGTCGTTTAACGGGAGTCGC
>CAYZGY010000472.1:0-4132 GCA_964478085.1 uncultured Planctomycetia bacterium | reverse complement strand
CCGTGAGGGGAAAGAAATCGATGTCCGGTCGCGCCTTCGCGGCGGTGACGGCGGTGAAGACGACGGTCTCACCATACTTGACGAGGACGGCTCCGTTCGCCTGCTTCGCGATCCGTCCCGTCTCGATGCTCAGGCTCCTGCCTGCGATCTCTTTTTCAACTCTGGATATCATCTGCTTCTTCTTTCTGCGTCTTCTTCACGCGCTCGCCTTCTGCTCCGCGAGCTGCGCCTTCTAAACTTCTATGGCCGGTTTCGTTCCTACGGCCTGCTTCTGTACTTCTTCTGGCGTCTTCCGCGGGGCCCGATTCTCCCGCTCGGGCGCGCCTCCTTGCGCGCAGGGCTTCGGCTACGGTTGGTCGATTTCTATTTCGCTTCGATGCGCAAACGCGGCCGTAGCTCCGTGTCGGAACTTCGGCCGCGTCAGCGGTCAAAAAGGAATTACAGATTCACCCGGATCCGAGATCACCTACGGAGACCCGATCACCTACGGAGACCCAGACTCTGGATCAAGGACCGGTAGCGCTCGACGTCCTTGCTCGCGAGGTAGCGCAAGAGCTTGGCGCGGCGTCCGACGAGCATCAGGAGTCCGCGACGCGTCGCGTGGTCCTTCTTGTGCATCTTCAGATGCTCGGTGAGGCCTTTGATACGATGGCTCAGAAGAGCGACCTGTACCTCGGGGCTGCCCGTGTCCCCTTCTTTGCGGCCGTAGCGCTCGAACACTTCCGAGCGCGACATTTCCAAGATATCCATGTCGGTGGTTCTCGAACCGGTAGTCGGTGTTAAAAAAATGGAAGCGGGTATCTTATCACAGGTCGTCGGGTGGGCAAGGGGGAGATCCGGGTTCGCGAGCTCGCGGAATTATCGACATAAAACACTTCAAAGTAAACGCTTAAGACTCGCCCACTGAATTATCGGACGGCGAATCTCCCGCCGAATCCCCCAGCGCCCGCTCGTTGTCGAGCCAGCCCTGGAGAATGATCTGCGCAGCGACCTTGTCCACTCTCGCTTTGCGTTCCGCTCCGCGCACGCCGGCTTCCGTGAGGAGTGATTCGGCCTGAAAGGAGGTCAGGCGCTCGTCCCAGGTGTCGACGGGGACCTCGAAGCGCTCCTCGAGCTTTTTGCGAAACGCGAGGACCTTCTCGGCGCGTGGACCGAGGGAGCCGTCCATGTTGCGCGGCAGGCCGAGGACGATGCCGACGATCTGCTCCTCGGGTATCAGCGTATCGAGATAACGGAGGACGGCCGGCTCGCCCTCGACGACGTCGCGCGGCGTCGCGAGCATCCCCGAAGGGTCGCTGATCGCGATGCCGAACCGCTTGTCTCCGTGGTCGATGCCGACCCTGCGTCCGCTTCCGGCTCTCACAAGAGCTCCGTGACTCCTTGCTCCTCGAGCTCCTCGACGACCTTCTTGACGTCTTCGACGCGGTCGCGGTGGCAGACGAGAAGCGCATCCTCGGTGTCGACGACGACGATGTCCTCGACTCCGACCGTCGCCACGAGACGCTTGTCCGCGACGACGACACAGTTCTTCGTTTCGAGCCCGACGTGCCGGCCTTGCACTCGATTGCCGACTTCGTCGGTCGGGAGGTACTCGCTGACGGCCCCCCAGGAGCCGACATCATCCCAGCGAAACGACGCTTCGACAAGGGCGACGTTCGACGCGCTCTCGAGCACGCCGTAGTCGATCGACTCCTTCCGGATCGTCGGGAAGACCGAGTGGAGCGTCTCGCAGAAGCGGGCGCTGTCGCCGACCGTGAGCGCGATCGTCTCGAGCGGATCGGCGATGTCGGAAAGGTACTTATTCATCAGCCCGACGAGACCGGCTGCGTTCCAGAGGAAGATCCCCGAGTTCCAGAAGAAGCGACCGCTCTCGAGGTACTCTTCCGCGGTAGCGCGATCGGGCTTCTCCTTGAAGCGCGCGACGCGCGAGGAGCTCACCCCCTCGCCGTCAGCGAGCGCATCGCCCTTCTCGAGGTAGCCGTAGCCCGTGTGCGGACACGTCGGTGGAATGCCGAACAACACGGAGGTCGCGTCGCCTTCGCCCGGGTTCGCCTCGAGCACCGAGATCGCGAACTCGACCGAGCGCTCGAACTCCTCGCAAGGACCGATGATGTGGTCCGCGGGACAGACGATCATGTTCGCCTCGGGGCACTCGTGCGCGATGCACTGAGCCGCGAGCCCGATGCAAGGCGCGGTGTTACGTCCGATCGGCTCGCCGATGAAGTGATTCGGCACGAGCTCGGGAATCTGCTCGTGCACCAGGTCGCGGTAGTCTTCGTTCGCGACGACGAGGATGCGCTCGGCCCCCGTGATCGGCGCGAGTCGCTCGAAGGTGGCGCGAATGAGCGAGCGCGAGTCTTCGCCGATCGCGAGAAACTGCTTCGGCAATCCGCGTCGACTCTTCGGCCAAAATCGCGTACCGACACCACCTGCCATGATCACGCCGTAGAGCGGAGCACCACTATTCTGCGAAGCCACGACGAGCTCCTTTCGTTGTAGAAAACCGGGAAAACTTATCAGAACACGAGGTAGCTCCCGTGTTCCTGCTTCCGTCTTCCCATCTTCGGCGAATCAGCCGGCGGTCTCTCCACTCGTATTTCCGACTCGCCCGCGCATTTGTCGGCGACGGCGGCCGGCGTCGCGGTCGACGCTCGCTTGAACGCGCGCCTCGAGCTCGTCGAGGTCGTTCGCGTCGGGCGCGAGCTCCCGCAGCAGCTGAAGAGCGGCGCGGGCCGTGCTGCGATTCTCGGACGCTGCCGCGGTGTCGATCAGTAGCCGCAGCCGTCGGAGCTCGTCTTTACGCGAGAGGCGAAACTCCCCGGCCTCGACCAGAAAGGTGACTTGAAGCGCCGGGTCGAGGATCTTCGGAAGCTTCTTGAGATAGAGATCTCGCAAAAGGTCGATGACCTGATCGAGATAGTGTCGCGGATGTCTCGCCTGACACTCCTGGTGATAAAACGCACGCAATCGCTCCGCAGCGCTGAGGAAGCTCTTCTCGCGGATGTGATGCTCGGCGAGGAGAAAGAGGCAGTCGAGGTAGTCCTCGTGAGCGAGGTAGTCGTAGAGGAAGTCGCGCCCATACTCCTCCTCCATCTCGTCGAGGATCTTCGCGCCCCTGGCGCAATCGCCCGAGACGAGGCAGTGGAGAATCATCAGCGCGCGGCAACCGGGTGTCTCGCGATGGAAGAAGAACGGCTCTCCGTTCGCTCGTGAGCTGCCGGACGCCCGCAGGAAACTGTCGAGCGCACGACGAGTCGCTTCATCGCTGAGAATCTCGTACGCGACGATGAGCTCGCGGATGCGCCCCTCGGCCCACTCTCGCCGCTCGGGGTTCTTGTCGGGATGGGCCTCGAGAACCTTCTGTCGATACGTGCGACGGATGTCCTCTTCGGACGCCGACGACGAGACGCCGAGCACCTCGTAGTAGTTCTTCTCGAAGCGGTGGTTCTGAACTCCTGCGCGCGACATGGGTACTAGGCCCCCGAACCCGAGCTCGTGCCTGATTCGGCACGACGTGCACGACCGAGCTCGTCGGTGTCGAGCCAAATCGTTACGGGACCGTCGTTCTCGAGTCGGACGTTCATGTGGGCTCCGAAGACTCCCTGCGCAGGTGGAAAGCCACGTTCCTCGAGCGCTCGCGCGAACTGCTCACACATCTCCTCGGCCCTCTCCGGAAGCTCGGCCGGCTCGAACGATGGTCGCCGACCCTTGCGACAATCCGCGAAGAGCGTGAACTGAGAAACGAGCAGGACCTCTCCCTCGACGTCGGCCACCGATCGATTCATCGAATGCTTGTCGTCGGGAAAGATCCGCAAACCGATGATCTTATCGGCGAGCTTGTCGATCTCCCGAACAGAATCTCCCTTTCCCACTCCGAGCAGGACGAGCAGGCCGGGCCCGATCTTGCCGACGGTCTCGCCGTCGACCTCGACCGAGGCACTCCGTACTCGCTGCAGCAGCGCCCGCATCGCGCGTTATGGTGACGACGGCGAGGTTGCGTCGGCGATGCGTCCGCCGAAGGACTCGGATCCTCCCGCGTCTTCCGTCTCGCCTGCGGAGCTCGTGCTCACACCGCTCGCCATCTCGCGGATGATCCGCTGCGCGATCGAGTCGACATCGAGCCCGCACTCCT
>CAYZGY010000471.1:0-6574 GCA_964478085.1 uncultured Planctomycetia bacterium | reverse complement strand
CCTCAACATCACGGGACACCCCGGTATCAAGGGGCCCGCCGGCAGCCGCGAGAATTGGCCCTCGCTCGCCGCGACGATCTCGCACTTCGTGGATATTTCGGCGGGCACACCCGCGGCGATTCGATTGCCGCACTCGATGTACGACAACGGCCGTTTGATGCCCGGCGAGTACGGTGGATGGCTCGGCTCGCAGTACGACCCCGTCCTCATCCCGACTCCGGCGGGGGAGCCCTTCGGCGGTACGTCGCGTGCGAGCGGCGCCGAGCTCAGTCTCAAGCTCAATTTGGCCGAAGATCGCGTCGCGGCGCGTCGCTCGCTTCTCGAGCAGCTCGACAAAGGCGCGGGGCTCAAGACGACCTACGATCGACTCGATCGATATCAGCGCATGGCCGCTGACATGCTGCTCAAGTCGGCGCTCAGCGAAGCGTACGATCTCGACAGCGAGGATCCTCGCATCCGCACCATGTACGGTAATCACATGGGCGGGCAGGGGATGCTCCTCGCGCGTCGGCTCATCGAGGCCGGTGTTCCGGTCGTGCAGATCTGCGCGGGCGCGGGCGACCTCGCCGGTGGCGCCGGCGACAATTGGGATACGCACCGCGACCACTTCCCAAAGATGAAGCGTCGTCTTTTGCCGGTCTTCGATCGGTCGGTCTCGGCGCTTCTCACAGACCTCGAGCAGCGAGGTATGCTCGATGAGACTCTCGTCGTTCTCCTGACCGATTTCGGGCGTACACCGAAGGTCAACGGCAACGGCGGGCGCGACCACTACCCTGCCGTCTACTCCGTCTTCTTCGCGGGTGGCGGAATCCGGGGTGGCCAGGTCTACGGCAGTAGCAACGTCACGGGAACGAAGCCAGCGTCGGACGCCTGCACGCCGGCGGACCTCCACGCGACCGTGTACAAGGCCCTCGGCATCGACCATCGCGCCGAGCTGCACGATCAGCTCGATCGACCGTTTCAGATCTGCGAAGGCGAACCGCTGCCACTCTTTTGATTCCGAAGTTCCCGCGCGAGCATCGCATGCTTTCGAAACGGTCCCCAGCGGTCGTCGCTGACGACGCCCGTCTCGCGGATGACGCGATAGCACGGGATCAGATACCCGAGTCGATTCTTCCCGACGGCCAAGCCGACCGCACGAGCGGCTGATCGATCCCCGAGCGACTCGGCGAGCTGTCCGTAGCTTACGAGCGAGGTGTCCCAATCGATGTCCGCGTGTGGCCAGTCCTCGAGCAGGAGCTTCTCGAGCGAAGCGTGGTCGGTCGACTCGACGAAGGAGACGTGGCAGATGCCGCGTGGGCACTCTCCGGCGAGGCAGAGCCCGAAGGGACTTTCCACGACGGCCGCGCGAATCGTCCAGCCTTCGCCGCCGGTCTTGATCTCCCCCGGCGAGGCCGCTTCGAGCGTGACGCAGAGATCGTGCAAGCGGCCGGGTCCTGACAGACCGGCGTCGAGGGACGCGTCGAGGACGCTGCGCCCAGCGCGCAGAGCCGTCTTGGCGTGAGAGACGGTCAAGCTGCTCAAGAAATCCTTGGCGGGGCACACCGGCCCAGCGCGAGAAAAGACGGTGAAAGTGCGACTCGCTCAAGCCGACATGCTGGGAGAGCTCGGCGATGCTCGGCTGCTCATGCCGGTGCTCGTCGAGATATCGAATGACGCGTGCGACGCGCTCGTAGTCGTTCATGCCGCGATCGTGGTTTCGTGGGCTTTCCCTGCCCACCCGATTCTTGCGATGGGCGAAGATTGTGGTCGACGACCATAGAAGGAGGTTACGCTGTGAGTATGCTCTACGAACTCGATCGATACCTGATCCGGCGCAAGGTCCTCAAGATCTTCGGCAGCAGCTTCCACGTCTACGATGGCAATGAGGTGGTCGGCTTCAGCCATCAGAAGGCGTTCAAGCTCAAGGAGGACATCCGCGTCTACACGGACGAGTCGGCGACGCAGGAGCTGCTCCACATCAGCGCACGGCAGATCGTCGACTTCTCGTCGGCATACGACATCATCGACTCGCAGTCGGGGCAGAAGGTCGGCGCCGCGCGCCGCAAGGGGCTGCGTTCCGTCGCACGTGATTCGTGGGAGCTCCTCGACGAGAACGATCAGCCGATCGGACAGCTTCAGGAGGACAGCCTCGGCATGGCTCTCTTGCGGAGATTCTTGAGCAACCTCATCCCGCAGACCTTCCATCTCGACACGGCAAGCGGAGCGCCCGTCGTCTTCAAGCAGCGCTTCAATCCGTTCATCTACAAGCTCGAGGTGGAGATTCCTCCGGACGCCGACCTCGACCGTCGCCTCGTCTTCGGTACGGCCGTTCTCATCGCGGCGATCGAAGGACGCCAACAGTAGTGCGCTCGATCGAGTGCCAGCACTGCGGGCATCCCTTCGACGTCGAGGACGATCTCATCGGCGGATTCACGAACTGCCCGCATTGCCAGAAGGCGACGGCCGTCGAAGGGCTGCGAGATCCGCTGTGGCGACTCGGGCAGCTCGGCGCCGTCGTGGTTCTGGCTCTGATCGCGAGCCCGTTCTACTTCGCCTACGGGATGCTGACGGCGATCAACGTGTTTCTCGGCGGGCTCGCGATTGTCTGGCTCATCTCGCGGGCCTTTTGAGCTCGAGGAGTCGCTATTCCTGCTTCGCTTCGTCCCGCTCGCGGCGAGCCCGGCCCAAAGCTCGAGGTTGGACACGGCGCAAGTCGCGAGGGCCTGCAGTACGTATTTCTCCTCATCCGTCTGGATGTCCTCTCGCAGCAAGCTCAGGCGTCCACTCACGTAGCGCCAGCGGTCGGACGGCATCGCGACTCGTCGCCAGCGTCCCCAGTCGACGTCGAGCTCTCCCGAACGCTCGACAAACTCGGCGAAGACGGCTTCGAGCGCCCGATCCGATCCGATCCGATCCGATTTAGATGAGCTCTTTCGAGGCCTCTGCCCAGTTCTCGGGTCCTGCTTCCTGGAGCTCGTCGATGAGTCAGGCTTCGCGCAGGCGATCACGTGCCGTATCCAGTCCTCCCGCGATCGCGGCGAGGCCGAGCAGGACGAGAACGAGTGCGGCACGTCGTTTGGACATTCTCGGGCGAGCTCTCTGTCTCTTCAGAAGCGGTATCCCTTGCGCTTCTCGTACGGCCGGAGCTCTTCCTTGATCTTCGCGGCGTGCTTTCGGTAAGACTGGACGAAGGCTTCGCAGGCTGCCGGGTCGTCGCGTCGGTCGAACGCCTCGAGTGCGGGATCGTTCACCGCCACCATGTGCTCACGCAGTTTCGCGCGCAGCTCGGCGAGTCGCTTCTGATGTGAGGGCGCGAGCTCGGCTTTTGCGGCGAGAAGGTTCCGCAGGCAGTTCGGATCGCTCTCGAGGTCGAAGAGCTCCTCGACGGCGCGAAAACGGAGGTAGCGCACGCGCGCTGCCATCGCTTCATCGGCCTTCGCGCGCTTCACCATCGCGTGGAATCCCTGATGCCCGAGTCGCCGGAAGGTCCGCTTGCCGTTGGACCACGGATTGAAGACGTACGCGGCGTCACGCGCCAAGACGGATCGCATCGGCAGCGCGTCGGCTCCGTGGATGTGGTGGAACTGTGTGAAGACGTAGTCGCGTCCCTCCTGTTCTTCCCCGCGAAGCAAGGGAAGGAAGGAGCGTCCGTCCGTCGGTCGATGAACGGGCAGCCCGACCGCTTCGAGAATCGTCGCCTGAAAGTCTACGCTCGAGATCATGTGTTTCCGATCGATGGCGCCCTTGGCCACCTGGCCGGGCCACCGGACGATCCAAGGAGAGCGCATACTGTCGACGTAGCAGTTGAACTTCGCGCCGGGGAAGTCCATGCCGTGGTCCGAGAGGAACACGACGATCGTGTCGTCCGCGAGCTTCGCCTTCTCGAGCTCATCGAGAATCGCGCCGACCATGTCGTCGAGGCGCCGTACGGACGTGCAGTACCTCGCGAACTCCGCGCGCATCTCCGGAAGGTCGGGGAGCAGCCCCGGCAACCGAACGTCTTCAGGGCGAAAGCTGCGGGAAGCGTCGGCGCGCTCCTCGTGCTTGCGAGTCGCTTTGCCGCGCGCGAAGGGATGATGCGGATCGTGCGAGCTCGCCATGAGGAAGAACGGCTGTTTCGAGACCTTGGCCATCTCGAAGAAGGTCTTCGAGAATATCCGGTACATGTCGGGGTCACGTCCCCACCGATCCTCGTCGCCGGCGCCGGGCCAGCGGTACGCGACCGACCAGCGAAACGTCTCTTCTTGCGAGAGCGGCTTCCCGACCGTTCCGCAGAGAAAGCCTGCCTCGTTGAGGAGCGCGGGCAACGTCGCCGTACCGGGGTGGATGCGCTGGAAACCCTCCGCCCTGTTGTTCTGAGAGTGGAGTCCCGTCAAGAGAACGCATCGAGATGGGGTGCAGATCGAGACGTTGACGTAGGCGTGCCAGAACCGCATTCCCTCGCTCGCGAGCTTGTCGATGCTCGGCGTGATCCCATCGGCGGCGCCGCCGAAGCAGCCCGGAGAATCCCAGTTCATGTCGTCCGCGACCAGTAGGAGGACGTTGGGGCGGGGGATCGGAGCTTGGAGTTGGGCGTCGCCTCGCGCGTTCGTGAGCACTGCGAGGAGAAGCGAGAGAGCCAGAGAGATAGAGAGGCGATGTTTCATCTTCGATCTGCGTCAGTGAGGGGGATGGGAGGTCGTCGACGCCCGCATCTTAGCAGAAGCTCTGGTCGCGTAGGCTCTTGGGCTCGGTTTCTCGAATCTTGGGGGTACCATCTTGCCTTCGGTCGAGTGTTCAGCGAGCTCCGCGAAAGGCGGCTCGTGAGCGATTCTGTAGACACGACAACCCAGGCGCTCGAAAAGCTGGCCGAGGGAGATCCGCGCGCGAGCGACGTCCTGTTTCCACTCCTCTACGACGAGCTTCGCCGGATCGCGTCGGTTCGTCTTCAGCGCGGACCGGGACTGGCGACCCTCCAAACGACCGAGCTCGTCCACGAAGCCTACGTGCGCCTCGTCGACCAAACGCGTGCCGGTGAGGGCGATCGAGCACACTTTTGCGCACTGGCCGCGCAGGTCATGCGTCGTATCCTCGTCGATCGCTCGCGCCGTCGATGCGTGGTCGCGCTCGTCGTGTTCGGATCAATCTCTCTCTACCTCTACACGGTGTCGCTCCGCGAGAAACGCGAGTGCGCGGATCGCTGGGCGTACAGTTACGGAATTCAGCTCGCGTCACGCCATCTCGAGGACAACGAACCGTTCGCGGCGAGGTCTGCGCAGAAGATGTGTCCTTTCGTTTACGGGAAGAGCATCTGCTCACGCAGGAGGAGGGGAGCTCGCCGGTAGGGCGGGCCGGCCCCGATGCCGGCGAGCCTCGAGAGCGCGAGCGTCATGTCGCCGTCGGATTTGACCGACTCGTGCAGCGAGTGAAGGTCAAAGACCTGATCCGCGAAAGCGTGCGCCAATTCGTGCGAAGCGACGGAGCGATTTCCTTCCCAGTCGAAATCGGAGCTGCTGCCGAAGATCTTCTCCCAGACCGACTTCTTCTTCTTCTTCTTCTCGTCCGGGGCGGGCGGCGGCTCGGCGATGAGGTCGAGCTTCTTCGTGTCCGTGTCGTAGAAGCCCGCGATGCCTTCCGAGTAGACGTCGAGGCTGAGCTTCTTCAGATCGATCCCGGGCTCGGTGAAGCCGAGCTGGCCGAGGACCGAGGAGTCCTTCTCGAATCGCTCGTCGGGATACTCCTTCGCGAGGTTCTCCAAGAGGAGCTTTCTCAAGTCAGCCTCGCTGATGGTGCGAATCTTGACCGGATGGCGAAAGTCGTGTCCGAGGTACTCGGGAAGGCGTCGCACGAACGCGTCGCGCATCGTCTCGAGGCTCTTGTCGTAGCGACCCGCGTCCGCGTGCTTCTTGCCGTCACGAAAGAGTCGGGCGACGCTTCGCTGCGCTGCTGGTCATTTCTTCGCCGCGGCGGCCTTCTCGAGTTTCTTGGCTGCCTTCGGAGTGATCGCCTCGCCGTTCTCGTCGCGTGTGACGACGGGGAGGAGGAGGCGTGTCGGCTCGTTTCCGCCGAAGTGTACCTTATTGCGGGCGACCTCCTTCGGGCCACGTTGACCGTTCTCGATGACGGTGTTTGTGCTCGATTCCCAGCGCGGGTAATTGGAGCCGCTGATCGACATGCGGATGCGGTGACCCTTCGCAAAGACGATGCTCGTCGCCCAGAGGTCCACCTCGACGACGCGTTTCTCGGCGGGTTTCAGCGGATGGAGCTTCGTGTTGTCTCGACTCAAGGTCGCGCGTCGAATGCCGGAAGCGATCAGCACGCTGCGGCCGTCCGGATAGACATCCGTCAGGCGAACGGCGACGTCGGTATCGCGTTTGTCCGAGGTCAACGTGACGAGCGCCGAGACGCGTCCGGTCACCTCGAGGTCGCTCTCGAGAGGCGCCGTCGTAAAGACCAGCACGTCGTCGCGTTCCTCGAGTGGGCGCTGGTCTCTTGGGCCGGCGGGCAGATTGAGGTTTCGACCGCCGATCGTCGGGCAGGGATCGTCGGGGTCGTGCGCGAATTCGAGTGTCGCGGCACCGGGCGCCGAGTCGCGCGTGAGCTGGCCGGATCC
>CAYZGY010000470.1:0-6634 GCA_964478085.1 uncultured Planctomycetia bacterium | reverse complement strand
GGCCATTCTGCCGCAGCTCTTTCGGCACGAGCCCGCGGCGACTCGCCCCGTCGTAGGATGAGCAGACCGGGTTGCCACGGTCGTTGATCAGATCCGAGCCACCGGGGGGGCTCTCCGCGGCGGGGTAGAGCCCGAGGGGGTCGGTGATCAGCGCCGCCCGCGCGTCATAGCTCTTGACCACATTCCCACGGCTGTCGTGGTCTTGGTACATGGTGTGACCGCGCGTATCGCTACTGCGCACCGCTCGATTGACCGCGACGTAGACGGTGAGGGTGAGCCGTGTCTGGGGGAGAGCGAGCCCCTCGGGGCTCACAAGGGTCTCGATGATTTTTACCGGGTTGTTGTTGTTGTCGTGCTCGTAGGTGGTCTCGGTGGCGTTGCCGTCTGAGTCTTTGAGCGGAGTGGTGCTGCTGATGAGTCGGTGCGCGTTGTCGTATTTAGAGCTGTAGGTCGCGCCGTCGTCCTTGACCCGGAACGTTTGGCGGCCGATGGCGTCGAATTCGCTACGCTCGCTCACCCGGCCATCGTCGGGGGTGAGGGAGCCGTCGGTGAGGGTCACCGGGTGGACGGTGGTGACGCCCTGGGGGAGAAACAGCTCCCGGTCTGTCTGATAGCGTCGGCCCGCCTCATCGAAGCGGACATTACTGGCGCCGAGGAGCACGTTCGCTCCCCCCTTGCCGTCGACGGGGCCGTGAAACTCCTCGCGCACCACCTGGCCCGCGGGGTCGTAGAAGAGGCGCTGCTCGTTGCCGCCGCGGTCGATCGTCTTCACCACGCGGTCGAAGCCGTCGCGGACGTAGGTCTCGGTCTCCGGGAGTCCATCGCCGTCATTGTCTGCGGCATCGGTCCAGCTGATCCGGTTGCCGTTGAGGTCGTGGTCGTAGGTGGTGGTCGAGGCTTCGGGGGCACCGGGTGCCCGGGTGAGGGCGACGAGGAGACCGCGCGAAGAGTAGCTCGACGCCGTCCCATTGTCGGGGTCGATCCCCGCCACAGCCAGCGGGCTCCGGGTGCCGACCACGTTCCCGTTGGCATCGTGCTCCCAGCGCGTGGTAAGGAACTCAGGCTCCCTAGACACCGGGATGGCCCGATCGCGCCGGGCGTCAACGGTCTGGGAGACGGGACGGCCGAGAATGTCGTAGGTGATGCTGTGGCGGAACCAGTCGAGGGGAGCGGGCACCAGCTCCGGGACCCCCTCGGTCATCGTCCAGTTCTGGATCGCGATCTCGCGGGCATTGCCGTTTTTGTCGTAGCTGATTTGCCGCAGGTACCCGGTGGCCTGGCTCGGGTGGACCTTGGGGGTCTCGGTCTGGATGACTTCATCGAGCGCATTGTAGAGGTACTTCGTGACGAAGCCCCGTCCACCGGTGTGGCTGAGCACGTTGCCGCGGTGGTCGCGGGTGACGCTCTCTGTGATGGCAAGGCCCTCGGGGTCGACCACCCAGCTCGCGAGGTAGCCGCCGGTGCTCGGGTCTTGCCCCGCGATGAGGTCGCGACCATCGCCATCGGGGTCGTTGGCGGGGAAGTAGCTCCACTGCGTGACACAGCCGATCGGGCAGGTGCTCTTCGTCTTCTGGCCGAAATCGTTATACTCCAGGAGGGTGGTCCGCTCCTGAACGGTGTCCCCCTCGACAAGGGCCTGGTTCGAGCCCTCGAGCAGGGTCACCGGCGGTGCTTCGTGCCGCACCCGCAGTCCTCGCTGCTGGTCGGTGCGACCGTCACCGTTGAGGTCACCGAGACCGTAGAGGGACTCATCGACGGCGATACCCCACTCTGCGGCCACCTCTGGAAGCGCTGCACTCTCCTGCCAGTCGTGGAAGTAACGGTGGGTGTAGCGCGCGGCGCTCTGGGCTCCGCCATTGGGTGGCACGTGATCCGGGTCGTTGCCACGCGGGCCGGTGGAAGTCAGCAGCTGGTTGAAGATTGGCTCGTAGGTAAAGGTGTGGACGATATCGTTGATGGCGCTCCCTTCGCCGTCGCCACCGCGGGTGGCATCGGCCTTGTGGCGCACCTCGAGCAGATTGCCCCGGCTCGAGGGGTTCGGACTGTTTACGTCATAGGTGAAGGAGGTCTCGTTGCCCAGGGGCCGCAGGATGCGGGTTACCTCAAAGTCGTCGTTGAACTCGTAACGGGTGACGACGGGCGGCGCGGGAGCCGGGCCCACTGCCGGCGGATTCTCCTCCCGCAGGAGCGGGAGGCCCGTGGCGCTGAAGCAGTAGCGGGTGATTTCGCCGTTCCGGTCCGTGACGGTGGTCTCGCTGGCGGTACCGGGGGGCACCTCGCCTGCGCTAGGGTTGAAGTTGAAGGCGTAGGTGACGGTGCCGCCGGCGGCGGTGCCGGATGCGTTGGTGCCGCCGACCCGCTGGCTGACGATGCATCCGAAGGTGCCGCTGTCGGTGCCGCTGTCGGTGCCGTAGGTGTTCTCGATCACCGGGGTGAAAGAACCATCCGCAGTTTCGCTGGGACGGACCACTGCGGTGATGAAGTTCGGCAGGTCGGTATTTTCGTAGCGGTACTCTTCAATGCGGCGCTCCGAATCGTTGTCCCCGGTGGGCGAGTCCACAGCCTTTGGGGAGCGCGCCTCGATGAGGCGCCCTACCTCATCGTGCGCGTATTCGCAACGGCGACCGGTGAAGTCGGTAATGCTCTCGAGGAGTCCGGTTGTGCTGTAGCTGAGGGAGGTCAGGCGGCCCAAATCGTCGAGGAGGCTCGTCAAGCGCCCGGGGTTCAGCGCGTCAGCGTACTGGAAGGTCAGGGTGTCGCCCTGGGCACTCTTGCGCTCGAGAATGTACCCCTCCCGGGCATAGCGGTAGCGGGTGCCGTTGCGGCTGAGCTCCTGGTACTCATCTCCAACGCGTCTGAGGCGCGAGTAGATCCCGGGCGGCGAGACGTAGCCGCCGTTGCCGCCGTTGCCGTCGGGGACGTAGTCATCGAAGCGGCCGTTACCAGGGTGACGGCGCACGGTGCCGCCACCGAGGATCTCCAGTCGCCGGAAGAAGTTGGCATCCCAGCCCGGCCCGAGGGGGCTCCTGGGGGTGGCGGCGCTCGGATTGCCGCTTCTGTAGGTGCGCGTGAAGGCAAAATTACCGCTCCGGCCCCGGATCTCCAGGTCGTCTCTGGAGTGCGTGTACTCGCCGCTGTGAAGCAGCGCTCCGCCGGGGATGTCATTGGGGTCGACATCGAAGTCGCTGTTACGCGGCGGTCCTTGGATCCAGCAGAACGGTTTCGGTGGGGGACCGCCCTGAAAGAGATAGGCGAGGAGATTGACCGGATCGGAAAGATCGACAGTGCCATCCCCGTTCACATCGCCATTCTGAAGAGAGCAGGAATCACCGGGCTGGGCAGTGACGGAAGAAACGCAGGCCAGCACCGGCGCGGGCCCACCCTGAAAAAGAAAGGCCAGGAGGTAAACGGGATCGGAGAGATCGCGAGTGCCATCGCCGTTGACGTCGCCGTTTTTCACGGTAACACAAGGCACCGGGCCCGCAACGCCCACCCCGCCCAGGCAAAACACCAGAACACAAGCAGTGATAAGAATCTTCGTCATGATGCACCTCTACTGGTGGAAGTGAGTTTCCGAGCACAACGCACAAATACCGAGAACCGATCGGGAACCTTCCCCGAAAAGCCCTCAGTGCCGCGCAGTCGACCTTGGGATGGCATCTGCAGAGCCACCCGCCGCCTAGACCGAGAAAGTCCGAAGAATCCGAAAAGACCCGACGGAATCCGAAAAACCCCAACTCTCCCCGAATCTTCGACTCGCGCTACTGCGCTATCGCGCTTGCGATATCGCCCAATCGAGGAGCGCTTTCTGCTGCTTGAGGCGCAGCCGGATGGCGAGGCCCGGTCCCTTGCCACCATCCACCGTCCACCGTTCACCGTCGACCGTCCACGGGTCGCGAGATGTTGCATCGTCGCGTTCTGCGAGTGGCTCGCCGGGGTTCCAGTCGAGATCGTGCTCTCGAAGTTGAGCCCGGATCCGTGACAAGTCCCAGAGTCGGACCTCGCGCGACTCGACCGTCTCGACGAATCGATCCGAAGCTGGTGAAAAGGCGAAGTGCGCCAAGCGGGCGTTCGACCGTGTCTCGAAGCGCGCGAACACCTCGCCGCTGTCCGGCGAGACGAATCGCGCGACCGCTCTGGTCACCGTTAGGGCAAGCGTTTGCCCGTCGGCCGAGAATCCGATCGGCCCCGCGATATCCCCGACGCTTTCGCGAGGATACGAACGGACCTTTTCCCACGAGCCGACGCGATATTGCGTGTACTCACGTCCCGTCGACACGACGAGCCACCGCCCGTCCGGGCTGAATTCCACCTTGGGACTCCTGCCACGAAACTCGATGGATTCGCTGGGGTTCGCCAACTCCCACACGACGGCACCCTCCCGTCTCCAGGCAGCACAAGCGACCCAGCGATTGTCCGGCGAGATGGAAACCTGCGTCGCGGTACGCTTCTTTCCGATCAACCGGTGCTCGCCACCGACGAGCGAAACATGGACGACGGCATCGCCGTACTCCGCGCAGAAGACCGTGCCGTCTCGGCTGAGAGCGCCACGGCCGGTGGAGCCTGAAAATACCGTGCGAGGCGGTCCGACGACGGTGGCGTCCGCTGAATCGCGAATAGGCCAGATCTGCACTCCGGGTCTTCCGGACGTTACGAGAGACCGGCCGTCCGGAGCGAAGTGAGCGCCCCGAAGGTCTTCGGCGCGAAGGAACGCGAGCGGCTCTCCGGTTCCCGAATGCCAAAACGCCGTGCCATCGTAGCTCGTCGCGCAGACGATCGGGCGACTCGGATGGAAGGAAGCGTCTCGCGGGGCCTTTCCGAGTTCGTGGGCGTAGAAGCGGCGTAGCTCGTCGCCCGTCACGACACGTAGGCCGTCCGCCGATCGACCGCGGAAGTTGGCGAGGAACTCGCCGTCGGGACTGAATTTCGCGTAGGTGCTATCGCAGCGAAGCAGGGGTTCGCCGGAATGGTAGTTCCAGAAGCACATGCTTCCGTCCCAGCTCGACGAGAGCAGAAGCGGTCGAGTCGGGTGAAACGACAGCACGGGAATCTCGGCGCGATGTCCGGACAGTGTCGAAACGAGAAAGCCATCGCGCGCCCGCCACACGCGAACGGCGAAGTCCTCGCCGCTCGTCGCGAGGAAGCGAGCGTCCGCGCTCCATGCGACCGTTCGTGTGCCGCTTTGCTGCTCGATCTTGCGAACGAGGTCACCGCTCGTTCGTTCGATGATGTCGACGGTCCGGCGGCCGCGGTTCGCGATCGCGAGGAGGCCCGCCGAAGACAACGCCACGGACTGCGGCACAAAACCCGCAGCCCAAGACGCGAGCTCGCGACCCGACCGGACCTCCACTTCAACGATCGACTTGCCACGAACGAGTAGCAGCAATCCGTGCGGGTTGATCTGCGCGACGATATCGGCTTTTCCCCTCCAGAGTGTCCTGCGTGAATCGACGTCACGAACCTGCACGTGTCGATTCCCTTCCAGAATCAGCAGTCGTCCGTTCCAACTGAATCTGACCCGACCGATGTTGCCGATCTCAGAGGTGAGCTCGTCGATTTTCTGTCGGGTGTCCGTGCGCTCGACAGTGACAACACGGCGGCGTTCGTCGAGACGAGCGAAGAGATCCGTCCGCTCACTGAGAAAGATCTGGCGCGATTCGGTTGTCGTCGTGTCGATTCTCATCAACGGCTGGATGTCGACCACACTCATCGCGGAAATCGCTGCGTTTCTGAGCTCCAGGCTCGGTCGCATGGCGGCCGCCTCCCAAAGCGTCGCCAAGCTCTCGAGGCGCTGTCCTGGCCGGCGACTCCATCGAAGTGCCTGCGATTCGGAGAGTCTCGACTGCCAGAGTTGCTCCTCGCCTTCGGACTTCGCGGCGATGGCGACGTCGCGTTGCTCGTCAAGGCGCCAGGCGAGTACGCTCGTCGACACCGCGATCGCGACGAGAAGCAGCACCAGGGTCCCGGCGAGAAGGGCGACGGTGCGATTGCGGCGAATCCACAGACGCGATCGCTCGATCGGTCCGCTGCGCCGCGCGGAGATGGGGCGCGAGTCGAGAAGGCAAAGCAGGTCGTTCGCGAAAGCCGACATGCTCGCGTAGCGCTGCGTTGGGTCGCGTTTCATGGCCACGAGCAGAATCGTTTCAAGATCAGACGGAATCGATGAGTCGATGCGCGTCGGACGGACCGGATCGGCCGCCAGGATCTTGCGAACGATCTCTTCCGGGGTCTTCCCTTGCCGTGCCGGTTCTAGCGTCAGAACCTCGTAAAGCGTTGCGCCGAGCGAAAACACTTCGCAGCGCACATCGTCGGCGCCGTGAAACCGTTCCGGTGCGAAGTACCGCAGAGTCCCAACGATGTCGCCACTCTTCGTCAGATCACCGCTGTCGTTCGATTTCGCTAGGCCGAAATCCGTCACCCAAGCCTGACCCGAACGATCGATGAGAAGGTTCGATGGTTTGATGTCTCGATGGAGAACACCTCGCGAATGCGCGAACGCGAACGCGTCGGCGACATCGGCGAACACTTGCACCAAGCTGCGGTGGTAGGGATCGGTTAGTACTCGGTTGCGGACGGATTCGTTGGATCCGCTGGAGCCGCTCGATCCGCCGGATCCGTTCGCTCCGTTCGATCC